>JALQTQ010000074.1 GCA_023263995.1 Akkermansiaceae bacterium
CAACTACGCACAGCTCCGTGTTTGCGGTGACGACTTAAACAAGGTTCGCTGGTTGACCGTCATTCTCGACGAGGGACAACAGATCAAGAACCCTGATTCCAAGGCGGCCAAGTGCGCGCGAGAGCTTGAGGCCGAGAATCGTCTCGTGCTGACCGGGACCCCGATCGAGAACCGTTTGATGGACATGTGGTCACTCATGGCCTTTGCCATGCCCGGAGTGCTCGGGACGCGGGCTTACTTCAAGCGCCGCTTCGATAAGCGCAAGGATCCTTCGAGCCAGAATCGTCTCGCCGCCCGTCTCCGTCCCTTCCTGCTGCGTCGGACCAAGAGCCAGGTGGCCAAGGATCTCCCACCTCGGACCGAGGAAGAGGTTTTTGCCGGGATGGAAGGGATCCAAGAAGAACTCTACAAGGTCGAACTCAAGCGTATCCAACAGGCTTTGCTGGGACTGGATTCCGATGAAGCGGTTAAGAAAAACAGCTTTGCGATCCTCCAAGGTCTGATGCGTCTCCGCCAGATCTGTTGTCACCCGGGGTTGATCGATCCCAAGTGGTTGAAGGAGGAAAGTGCGAAGATGAATGCCCTCTTCTACCTGCTCGACCAGCTCCGCGAGGAAGGGCACAAGGTCCTTGTCTTCTCGCAGTTTGTCTCGATGCTCGATATCATCAAGACGCGTCTCGAGGTCGAGAGTCGCACCTTCAATTACCTCACCGGTCAGACCAAGGACCGGAAAGGGGAGATCGAGAAATTCCAGACGACCAAAGACCCGTCGGTCTTCCTCCTTTCGCTGAAGGCGGGGGGAGCGGGTCTGAATCTGACTTCGGCTTCCTATGTTATTCTTTACGATCCATGGTGGAATCCGGCGGTGGAAAACCAGGCGATCGACCGGACGCACCGGATCGGACAGAAGAACAAGGTGATCGCCTATCGTTTGTTGACCCGCGACTCGGTGGAGGAAAAAGTCCGTATCCTGCAACACCAGAAGACCGCGCTGGTCACCAACATCCTCGGCGACGAAGGTTTTGCCAGCAATCTCGGGGTGGATGATCTCCAGTTCATCCTCAGCCACGGAGGTGGAGACGAGGAAGAGGTTCCACCGCCGCCGCCAGCCGCCAAGAAAGCCGCGAAGAAAAGACCTAGCGTCGAAAAGGTGGCGAAGAAAGCGAGTAAGAAGGTGGTGAAAAAGGCGGCCAAGAAAGCTCCAAAGAAATAGGTGGCCCGGCGACCTTGGAATTTCCAAGGGCTGGCTCCGTTGCTAGGTCTTGCCAGTGGCGGAACGTCCGCACCCAGGTCATGCCCCGATTTCTTCCGCTCCTTTTTCCGGTTCTCCTGATCGCTTTTTTTGCGGTCGAGAGGCCGCTTGGCGGGCGTCTCGGAAGATCCGCCTCACCAAACCGGTCCGGGGAATCCGAGTTGGTAGGCAGGGCCGACTCGAAAGGTCCACATCCGCTGCGGGAAGCACGGCGCATCAGCTCCCGGTTCGTCCTTGAACAACTTGAGCCGGAACTGCTCGATGGTTTGAGCGATGTGGACCGGGCGGAGCTTGTGAGCTACCTCGACATCCTTAGTGGACCTGCGGGGCGGGAGGTGTCGTGGTGCTGGTCTGAAGACACACGTGATCGCAAAGTGGCCGCTTTCGGGGCGGCGGAGCGGCTGGTTCGGCGAGGTGTGGCCCTTGCTCCCCTGGCCTTTCGTTTTCTCGATGCGGGACGATGGAACGAGACCGCCACTGATGGAGCGGGAGGAAGGCAGGGAGATCCGGTGACCCTGACTTGGAGTGTGGTGCCTGATGGGACCGTGGTGCCCGGGACCTCGAACAACACCATGGGGAGATCCGATCTCCGGAGTTGGCTGGCGGGGATCTACGGAGGAAGCAATTCGAGTCCGGTCGAGGAACAAGTTTGGTTTGAGTTGTTCGAGGAAGCCTTTTCCGCCATGGGAAGCACTTGCGGGGTGGAGTTTCGCTTCGAGGCCCATGACGATGGCGCTCCCGTGGGTCGCGGAATCTCCGGATTGCTCGGGGTGCGCGGAGACATTCGCATCGGAGCTCATTCACTCGATGGAAACGGCGGCTTGCTGGGCATTTCATTCGGTCCGGATGAAGGAGACATGGTGCTGGATTCGGGTGATGCCCTGCTTTCCCTGACCGGGAACGCCTCTGTGCGGCTTTTCAACACCCTGGCCCACGAGATTGGGCACTGCCTTGGCCTCGCACATGTCTGCCCGGTCGATCAGACGAAGTTGATGGAGCCTAATCTCGCAACGAGCTTTCGGGGGCCTCAGTTCGATGAATTTCAGTCGCTACAGCGCCTCTATGGCGATCCCCTGGAAAGGCACGGGGTGCATCGCGACAATGATTCGGTTCTCTCTGCCACCCCACTCGCACTCTCGGTCGGGAGCGAGCTTTCCCTCCCCCGACTCAGCATTGATGACAACGGTGACGAGGATTTCTTTCGACTCGATCTTCTGAATGGGCAGCGTCTTTTGGTGGAGGTGATTCCGGGCGAGGGAATTTATCGCGAGGGAGGGGAATCGTCCCAAGGTTGCGGGTCCGGCGAGCTTTTCGACTCGGCCCGGGTCCATGACTTGAAGGTGGAAATTCTCGATCGGAACGGGGAAGCGGTTCTGGAATCAGCCGACCGGCTTGGCCCGGGAGGGCGGGAGGAAATCAGTTCGTTTGAGGTGCCTCGAATGGGAGCCTATTTGATCAAGGTTTCCGGTGGGAACACTGATGCCGCGCAGCTTTACGAAGTTCGTCTCCGACTTGAGGCACAACTGCCGGGCCCCCGCTTGGTCCTGGATGAGGCGGAGGTGGTGGAGGAATCGGGCTCTTTCAAGAACGCCCGTCCCGATCCCGGCGAGACAGTTCGGGTTCGGGTGCCTATTTCCAACGAAGGACTTGATGCCGGAGCGAACCTCGACCTCGCCGTCACCAACTCGGAGAAAGTCATTCTTTTTTCACAGAGCGCGCCCCGTGGCCTGGCTCCCGGCGAGAAGGGGTTTGTCGATCTCGTTTTCGCGGTGACGGGAGGGTGCGACGAGCAATCCTCGTTGGAAGTGGCCATTTCCAACGAGGCCGGAATCCTCGTCGCGCGGGAGTTTGTATTTGACCTGGGCGATGTCCTGTCGCCCTTGCCCTTGGCCGAGGAATTTGATGCCGCCATTTCTCTCCCCGCTGGCTGGGAATCGAGCCAGCTCGGGGCGGGAGGAGCGTGGACCACTTCGACCGCGCGCTGGGCCACGCCCCTTCGCTCAGCCTTTGCCGGAGGAAGTGGCGCGGCCGGTGAATCGATCCTGCTTTCCCCACCGGTAGTGCTCGGCAGCATGGGTGGCACCCTGTCGTTCCGGCACCTTTACCGAACCGAGGTGGGATACGACGGCGGCGTGCTCGAAGTCTCGCGCGATGGAGGCGTCTGGACCGATCTCATCACCGGATACGGTCTCGAAGTGAAGGGAGGATACGAGCGTGCCGTGAGTGGTGACTTCGGGTCTTCGATTGGAGGGCGGCAGGCTTGGACGGGCCGCTTGAGCAACTTGATCGAGACCAAGGTGGTCTTGCCGTCGAGCTGGGGCGGGGAGTCGCTCCGGTTCCGCTGGCGCTTCGGGCACGATCAATCGGGGGCCAGCGAGGGCTGGTGGGTGGACTCGGTGCGCCTTGAGATGGTGGTCAACGATTGTCTCACTCATCGCCCGGAGTTGAGCCTGAGGCTGGTTTCGGGGGGGCTCGACGAGAACCTTCCGGGGCGCGAAGTGGTCTTGAGTGTGCAGTCAGCGTTGCCTTTACTCGCCGAGGTGCCCTTGGTGTTGCAGGCCACAGGTTCGGCTGGCGCGACCGATTATTCCGGCGACCTGGCCGTGGTTTTCCCGTCGGGAAAAACTGAGATGACTTTTACCCTGGGTGTGCGACCGGATGATCTCGAAGAAGGGGAAGAGCGATTGGTTTTGCGGATCCCGGATGGCGAGACTGGCTTTGCACCCGGAGACCCGGCCGAAGTGACCCTGCCGGTGACTGACCGGATCACCCTCGAGGAATGGTCCACGACCGGATTCGGCAGAGCGGTCGACCTGTTCGGCGATCAGGATGGGGACGGACTCACGGGCCTCGGAGAGTATCTTCTCGGGACTAACCCGGTCTCGGTTTCATCAAGTCAGAAACTCGTCCCGGAACTGAGGAATGGGGGCCTCTTACTCCCGACTGGTCCCTTGCCGGTTCGGGATGATGCCCTTCTGGGGGTCGAAGCCTCCGACAACCTTCGCGACTGGCTGCCAGTTTCCTTTGTCCTCGTGGAAGAGGGCATTCTGATTGCGGGCGCGGGAGACGGGGGCTTTATCAGGCTGACCTTTCGTCTGGCCGATTGAAGTGATTGCCGGGGGCGGGAATTCCGCCTTTTCATCGACGATTATTTCGGCGAAAAGCTCTGCCCATGACGGCTGACGAACTTGCACAATCCGCCCGGCGGGATGCGGCGCCACCTGCGGTGCTATCCCCGACTCAGCATGCCCTCTGGCTTGCGCGGGCGGGCCGGTGGCACGATGCCCACGATTGCTGCCAGGACCTGCCGGACCCGGAGGGGGCCTGGATTCATGCCTATCTGCATCGTGAGGAGGGTGATCTCGGAAATGCTTCGTATTGGTACCATCGGGCCGGCCGGAAGATGCCGGCCTCCTCGGTTACTTTGGAAGAGGAATGGATCCGGATTGCTTCGGCCTTGTCTTGAATCATCGCGACGATGCCGAAGGGTGGAAAGAATGTCCGACGGGCGGCGGTGTCCGCGTTGAGGGCTTGGGCCAAGGGATACGCCTATGCCGACTCATTGATCGAGCGTCATGCCGAAAGGAACCACCTCTCGTCTTCGGATCGGGCCTTTCTCAAGGCCATCCTGATGGGGGTGTTGCGAAATCGCAGTTTACTGGATCACTGGATCGGGCTTTTTCGTAAGGGGAAGCTTGATCCTGAAACGCGCGATGTCCTGCGGGTCGGATTCTGCCAGCTCCTGATTCTCCGCATCCCCGACCACGCTGCCATTTACGAAACGGTCGAGTGTGCCCGCAAGCCGGTGCAAGGGCTGATCAATGCCGTCCTGCGGAAAGCTGCGCAATGCCGGATGCGCCTGCTGCGGGAGTTGCCCGACGTCGACCTGCCGGTGCAATATTCCCACCCCTTCTGGTTGTGGAAGCGCTGGCGCCAACTCTTTGGCAAGGAAAAGGCGATTGCCCTCATGGACTGGAACAACCTGCCGGCCGAAACCTTTTACCGTCCCAACTTGCTCAATCCGCCGCCCGAGGGAGCCCCCCTCCCGGAGGATGCCCGTGAAGCGGTGTCCGACGGGCACTACTACGTCACTGACCCGTCCACCGCTCATGCGCCCGAACTGCTCGATCCCAAACCGGGCCAAGTGATTCTCGATGCCTGTGCCGCGCCCGGAGGGAAAGCCATTCACCTCGCCGGGTTGATGAAAAACCAGGGCACCCTCGTTTGCTGCGATTCCAACGAGAAGCGCCTTCCCCGCCTGCACGAAAACCTCGAGCGCTGCGGCGTGAGTATTGCGGAGGTTCGGCAACACGACTGGAGTAAGAAGGCTCCGCCTGAATGGGTGGGGCATTTTGACGGCATCCTGCTCGATGTGCCTTGTTCGAACACCGGGGTCTTCCGGCGGCGCGTTGATGCCCGGTGGCGGCTCCAAAAGACCGACCTCAAGGACTTGGTGGAAGTGCAGCGAAAGATCCTCGAGGCCGCTGCGCCCTGCCTGAAACCCGGAGGGCACCTAGTTTATTCGACCTGCTCGATTGATCCCGAGGAAAATATCGAGCAGGTCGAGCGATTTGTCCGGGACTATCCCGAATTTACCCTCGGAGAAAGCAAGCAGTTCTTCCCTTTTGTCGACGAAATCGATGGAGCCTTTGTGGCGGTGCTGACCCGGAATCCCGTCTCTTGACCATTGATCGGTTTGCCCCTTTAGTTCGGAACAGAAAGTGCTCATGAAGGTCGTTGTTTTCATCGTTTCACTCCCGTTTCTTCTGAGTTCCTGCACCCTCACTCCAGTGAACACCGGGGAGGAAGGCGGCTACCTTACCGCTTTCCGTAGCGCCACCCCGAAGAGTGAGCGCGAGCCCCTAGCCCACGAGCGGGGATATTGGGATGGCGACAATGTTCCGGGGGCTCCCCTCATCAAGCTCAACCGCGACGAGCAAAAAGCCTACTTCTACAAGGGAGAAGAACTGGTTGGGGTCTCGCCCATCTCCACCGGAAAGACCACTCACACCACCCCGGCCGGCCGCTACCGCATCACTCAAAAAAACAAGGACCACAAATCGTCGCTTTACGGCGTCATCCGGGAGCGGGCCACCGGCCTGATCGTCAACGAGGATGCCGATACCCGAAAGCATCGTCCCGGACCGGGGCAAGTTTTTGAGCCAGCACCAATGCCCTACTTTATGCGTTTCAACGGCGGGATCGGAATGCACGTGGGACATCTCCCCGGCTATGCGGCTTCCCACGGCTGCGTGCGCATGCCCAAGGAAATGGCGGTGAAGTTTTTCGAAGCGGTCGAGGTTGGAACTCCGGTGATCGTTGAATAAAAGAATCATGAAGACCTCTCTTGTTTTGACCATCCTTGGCACCGACCGCACCGGTCTGGTGGGGTCAGTGGCGGACCGTGTCGCGGCCCATGGCGGAAGCTGGCAGGAAAGCCGGATGGCCCGTCTGGCCGGACAGTTTGCCGGCATCCTCCGGGTGGAATGCCCGACCGCCAATCGCGAAGCCCTCGAGGAAGACCTGCGCGCCCTCAAGGTATTGGGCCTCACGGTGATGATCGTGCACGATCCTTCGGAGGACATCGACCATCGGGCCACTCTCGAGCTTGAAATCACTGGTCTCGACGAGCCGGGCATCGTGAAGCGCATCACCAACACTCTGACCAGCCTGGGCGCCAACGTGGAGGAATGGCACACCTCGCTGGAGTCAGCGCCGATGGCCGGGCACCTCCTCTTCTGCACCCGGGGCAAGGTGCGGGTGCCCGATAATTTGAGCGCGGCCCAGTTGATCGAATCGCTCGAGGCGGTCGGCGCAGGCTTAACGGTTGACGTGCGGTAGCGGTGCGGATCGACATCATCACCCTCTTCCCGGAGATCGCGATGGCTCCGCTGGGCGAGAGCATGATGAAGCGGGCGCAGGAGGCCGGGTTGGTCGAGATCAAGGCCCACGACCTCCGGGATTGGGCCACCGGGAAGCATCGCAAGACCGACGACTACCTGTGCGGGGGCGGGCAGGGGATGTTGCTCAAACCCGAACCCATCTTCGCCGCCATCGAGGAATTGCGACGACCCGAAACCAAGGTCGTTCTCATGACCCCGCAAGGGCAGGTTTTCAAGCAGGCCCTGGCGCGCGAGATGGCGGCGTGGAGCGACCTGATTTTCTTGTGCGGGCACTACGAGGGAGTGGATCACCGGGTCATCGAGGAGTTGGTCGACCTGGAATTGTCGATTGGCGACTACGTCCTCACCAACGGGGCCATTGCCGCCGCCGTGGTCACCGACGCCATCGTGCGCCTGCTCCCGGGAGCCCTCGGCGATGCCCGCTCGGCGGAGGATGAATCATTTTCCGACCCCGACCTCCTCGAGGCCCCGGCTTACACCAAGCCCATCGATTTCCGGGGCATGAAGGTGCCCGAGGTCCTCCTCTCCGGCCACCACGCCAAGATCGAGGAATGGAAGAAGGCAATGGCCCGCAAGCGGACTGAAGAGAACCGTCCTGATTTGGGAAGGTGAGCGTTTGTCTCAACCCAGCATCGCCTTGAGCTTATCCTCCCCGATGACCGGGACTCCGAGCGATTCGGCCTTCGTCTGTTTGGACCCTCCGCCTTCGCCAGCGAGGAGGTAGTCGGTTTTTGCGGAGACCGACCCGCTGACCTTTCCGCCATTCTTTTCGATGAGGCTTTTGAATTCGGGCCGGGGAGCCGAGAGGGTGCCGGTGATGACGAAAGTCTTCCCCACGAGGGGAAGGCCGGCCGAAGCCGTCGCGGCATCGGGCGCGTAGTTTTCGGATTCCGGGTCGATGCCGAGGTCACGCAGGCGCTCGAGGGCGTGCTGTCCGCCGCCCGATTCGAAAAAGGTCCGGAGATGCCGCGCCGCTACCGGGCCGAGGTTGTCGTCGATGCGGTAGTCCTTGAGGCGCGGGTGGTTTTCCTTTTTTCGCTTCGATTTCGAGAGCTCCTCGAAGTCGGGCAGGTCGGCAAGATCGGCCACGATTTGAGAACCGGCAAGGTCGCTGAGCTTGCGGTGGAGGCGGGACAGCTCACGGGCGGCCGATTCTCCGATCTGGGAAATGCCCATCGCGAAGAGCCAACGGTGCAGGGGCATATCATAGCGGGCCCTCTCGAGGGACTTGAGCAGGGTGGTGGCGCGCTTTTCCCCGAAGCGACGTTCCTTGGACACGGTGAGTCCGTCCGAGGACTTGGCCGGGTCGAGCATGAGGTTGGCGAGGTCCTCGGACGACAGGCGGAAGAGGTCGAGGGGCGAGGAGGCCAGTCCTGATTCCACCAGCTTGATCGCGACCGATTCGCCGAGGCCGTCGAGGTCGAGGGCTTTGCGGGAGGCGAAGTGGGTGATGCGGGTGACGGCTTGGGCGGGGCACTCGAAGTTGAGACAGCGCCAGGCCACGAAGCCTTCGGCCTTCTCGATGGGGCCGCGGCAGGACGGGCATTGGTGACCGAGAGCTTCAGGCAGCGAGTAGGGACGGGCTTCGGCTGGGCGTTTCGCGGTCACCACCGAGACGACCGAGGGAATGATCTCGCCGGCCTTTTCCACGATCACGGTGTCGCCGATGCGGATGTCCTTACGTTCGATCTCTTCTTGGTTGTGCAGGGTGGCGCGGGAAACGGTGGTGCCGGAGACAAAGACGGGATCGAGCTCGGCCACCGGGGTGAGGACGCCGGTGCGGCCGACCTGTACGGTGATGTCGCGCAGGACGGTTTCCTTTTGCTCGGGCGGATACTTGAAGGCGGCGGCCCAGCGCGGCGCGCGGGAGGTGAAGCCGAGCGATTCGCGTTGGGCGAAGTCGAGAACCTTGATCACCGCGCCGTCGGTGCCGTGTCCGAGATGATGGCGCTTTTCATCGAGCTCCCGAATGGCGGTAAGAACACCCTCGAGAGTTTCGACATGCCAGATCGGCTCGTTCCGTGGGATTTGGAATTTTTCGAGGAGCGCGCGAAAAACATCCTCGGTGACCATCTCGCTTCCCTCGTTGGCGCCGAGGCCATGAGCGAGAAAGGCCAGCGGGCGGGCCGCCACCACCTTGGGATCGAGCGACTTCAGGGTGCCGGCGGTGGCGTTGCGCGGGTTGGCGAAGGTGTCGAGACCCTCCTCGTCGCGCTGCTCGTTGAGGCGGGCGAAGCCTTCGGCGGGCATGAAGATCTCTCCCCGGACCTCGAGGAGCGGGGGAGCGTCCTGGCCAAGCGTGAGCGGGATGTTGCGGATGGTGCGGACATTCTGGGTGATATCGTCTCCGCGGGTCCCGTCTCCGCGGGTCAGGGCGTAGTCGAGGGCCCCGTTGCGATAGACCAGTGAGCAAGCCACCCCGTCGATCTTGGGTTCGATAGTGAGGGGAATGTTTTCGAGGCCGAGGCCCTTCTGGAGTCGCTTGAAGAAGTCGCCGACCTCCTCCTCGCTGAAGAGGTCGTCGATTGACAACATGGGCAGGAGATGGGGGCGTTGCTCGAAGGCCTCGAGGGGGGCTCCCCCGACGCGCTGGGTGGGCGAATTAGGATCGGCCAGCTCCGGATGAGCCTTTTCGAGGTCTTCCAGCTCCCGGAAGAGGCGGTCGTATTCCGCGTCCGAGATCTCGGGCTGGGCCTCCTGGTAATAGAGCCGGTTGTGACGGTTGAGTTCCTCGCGAAGTTCGGCGATGCGGTTTTCAAAAAGCACGAGGAAGCTTGGCCGATGCCTCGTGGTTTGGAAACCGGAAAGAGTGGGGAGGGTTTCTGATTTCCCTCGGTCTCTCCTCAAGACCAGTCGAAGCGGTCGTGGCAAATCGGAATATACGGATTCCGTTCCCTGATCAGTTCCTTGATGATGCTTGCCGGAGTTCCGGCGGGAGGGCCGAGCAAATCGTCGAAATGGTCGTAGCTGTGATACTCAAAACCCACTCCAAGCCAATGGCACTGGAACTTTCGCTCCCCCGTGATTCTCATCACGAGGATTTCTCCACTGGTCGCCGCTGCGACGACTGACAATTCATCAGCGGGAATGATTCCTTTGAAGGAATCAACCGACAATTGCTCGGAGTAGATCATCCCGTAGGTGAAGTCACCGATCACGAGCTCAAAATCCTCCCTCGGAAAGACCCAGTCGAGCGGCCCGGCTTTGCCTCCTGAAAAAGGAATCCCGAAATCGTCGAGACACCTTTTCCAACGATCCAATTCGCTCTCAGACATTGCTATTCAGCGAATCGCTGGGAACCCTACTTCGACTTCGCGCACCGGAAGCCGGTGTGGTTGGTTGGGGTGAGGCCTTCCGAGTAGTGGCGGGCGCCGGGGCGGTAGCGGAGGCAGTAGGAGGTGTGGCAGAGGAAGGACCCGCCCTTGGTGACGCGCAGGAGAGAGAGCGGGTGTTGTTTGCCGAAGATGATGGGGGACGGCCAGGACCCGCGCTGCAGGAACCAGTTGACCTCGGGTTGGCTCACCCCGCCCTTGGGGCCGGTGGGGTCTTTTTGAGGATTCTTGACGAAGAGCTCGTAAGCATCGGGGCGGTAGTAGTCGGCGCAATGTTCCCAGACATTGCCGGCCATGTCGTAGAGGCCGTAGGGGTTGGGCGGGTAGGATTTTACGGGAGCAGTGCCTTTGAAGCCGTCCTCTCCGCTGTCCTTGTTCGGGAATTCCCCGGTGAAGACGTTGGCGAGCCATTTGTCGTCCGGCTTCGGCTTCTCGCCCCAAATGTAGTCGAGTCCCTCTTTGCCGCCCCGGGCCGCGAGTTCCCATTCGGCTTCGGTGGGGAGTCGCTTGCCGGCCCACTTGCAGTAAGCCTGGGCGTCCTCCCAGTTGACGCAGACTACGGGATGGTTGTCCTTGCCTTCAATCGATGACTTGGGGCCGGTGGGGTGTTTCCAGTCTGCGCCCTCGACAAAGCGCCACCATTGCCACTCCGCGCCTTCGCGCCAAAGTTCGACGCTTTCGTCGGGACCCGAGAAGACGAGCGAGCCGGGCTTGAGCATTTCCGGCGGGGCCTTGGGGAATTCCTCCTGGGTGAAGCCCCGTTCAGCCTGGGTCTTGTATCCGGTGGCTTCCACGAATTTACGGAACTGGGCGTTGGTGACCTCGTGGATGTCGAGGTAGAAACCGCTCACCGTGACCTCGTGAACGGGACGTTCCTCGGGGTTGTGGGGAAGGTCGGCATTTTCAGGAGTGCCGCGGGTGTAGGTGTCCCCTTCGATCCAGACCATCCCTTCGGGTGCTTTATCAGGGGCGGCCGGAAGGAGGCTGACGAGGGCGATGAAAGGCAAAAGTCGTTTCATGAGGCTTGGTTTCCGAAAGGGGACACCCTAACTACGGGCATGGCCATCACGAAGTTTCGTCCCTGCATCGATCTGCACGAGGGCAAGGTGAAGCAAATCGTCGGGGGAACGCTCGACGAGCACGGCGCAGTCGAAAATTTCGTCTCTGAACGGCCTCCGTCGTGGTATGCCGAAAAGTTTGCCTCGGACGACCTGCGAGGGGGGCACGTCATTCAATTAGGGCCTGGAAACGAGGAAGCGGCTCGCGAGGCTCTCGCAGCCTGGCCCGGGGGGCTGCAGCTCGGCGGCGGAGTGACGGGGGCAAATGCCGGGGAATGGCTCGCGCGCGGGGCGGCGGCGGTCATCGTGACTTCCTGGTTCTTTGACTCCTCAGGCGTCTTTCTGGAAGACCGGGCTCGCGAGTTGGCCGATCTGGTGGGGGCAGAGCGAGTGGTCATTGACTTGAGCTGTCGGGCGGTTCCCGGGGGATGGAAGGTGGCAATGAACCGATGGCAGACGCTCACCGAAATGGACGTTTCCCTGGAGACCCTGGAGCGCCTGTCGCGTTATGGAGGGGAGTTCTTGATCCACGCGGCCGACGTCGAGGGGAAATGCGGCGGGGTCGACGTCGACTTGGTCCGCCTGCTAGGGCAATGGAACGGGTGCCCCGTGACCTATGCCGGGGGAGTCCGGGGCTTGGATGACTTGGCGCTCATCGAGGACGCAAGCGGCGGACGCCTGGACGCCACGGTGGGGAGTGCCCTCGATCTTTTCGGCGGGACCGGAGTGAGCTATGAGGAGTTGCTCGCGTGGAACGCGCGTTAGCGCTATTTCGTCTGTAAAGTCGACAGGCCGCCGTCGACCGACAGGGTCTGCCCGGTGATCCAGGAATTGTCGGGTGAGAGGAGGAAGAAGAGGGCCGAGGCGATCTCGTCGGGCGTGCCGAGACGGCCGAGGGGGTGCATCGCTTCCGAGAACTTGCGGGCCGCTTCGTTGTTGGTGATGGGGGCGGCGAGTGGGGTGTCGGTCAGGCCGGGTGCCACGCAGTTGATGCGGAAGCCGCTTTTGGCGTAGGTGGCAGCAGCAGACCGGGTCAGCCCGGCCAGCCCGGCCTTGGCGGCCGCGATTGCTTCGTGATTAGCCAGCCCCTTTTCAGCGGCCACTGAGGTGACAAATGCCAGTGCCCCACCGGATTTCGACATCGGGCGACCGAGTTGCTGAAGAAGGAAAAAGGACGAATGGAGGTTGGTGTCCATGACCGCGTTCCAGTCGTCGACCGAGGTCAGGTGGGCCGGTTTGAGCAGGATGGATCCGATGCAGTGGGCGACGGCCTCGATCTCACCTAATTCGGCGAGAGCCTCTTTTACGCAGGACGCCACTTCGTCGGGTCTGGTAAAGTCGCACACGATCACGCGGGCCCCAAGTTCGGTGCCCAGCGCGCTGAGGGCTTCGGCATTCCGTCCGGCGAGGACGAGGCGAGAGCCGGCGGCTTTCAGTTTTCGGGCGAGGGCCGAGCCAATCCCTCCATTGGCTCCGGTGATTAGTGCTGTTCTGGGTGCGGTCGTCATAGGCGGGACGATGGTTCGTCGGGGCAGCGTAACCGACATTCGGAGTTTTGGCAGTTTTTTTGGGAACTACCGGAGAGTTCAGACCGACGGTGGGTTGTTCATTTGGGCGAAAAGCTTTTGGTTGAACTCGTCGGCCATGTCGTATCCGACCCGTCGGAGTTGTAATTGCAGCGCTGCTACTCCGATGAGGCGGGCGGTGTCGCGTCCGGCAGCTACTGGGATTTCGACCATCGGGACCTCGGTATCGAGGATGCGGAAGGTCTTCTGTCCCAGCCCCAGGCGATCCACCTTGTTAAGGTGGCCAGCTGGCTTGAGTTCGACCACGAGATCGAGTCGCTTTTCCGGTCGGATCGCCGAGAGTCCGTAGAGGTTGGCCACGTTGATGATCCCGATGCCGCGCATTTCCAGATAGCCA
>JALQTQ010000075.1:0-2461 GCA_023263995.1 Akkermansiaceae bacterium
GACACCAGGCAGATTGGATCGCCTTCAACCTGGCTTCTCCTGCCCGCTTTCAGTTCGAGGTTGAGCGACATGCGGAGGGCGACAACTCGCTTCTCTTTCCATCCTTCACGCTCTACTCCGGCTTCAACGACACTACCGATGGCTCTCATTTTGCGAGGAACACATCAGACGTCCAGTGGGTGACGGACGGGACACCTTCCAATCGTCTGACCTATCTCATGCATCACAACAACTCGACAGAGGGGTCGCTCCGAGACGAAATGCTCCTGCCGGCCGGTGATTACACCATCCTTCTTGGTGGGAATGCGACCTCGGAAGCGAGCGCGGTGAATGTCAACTACGGTGCCACCCTGACGGCATCGCCCATTCCCGAGCCCTCGACCTCGCTTCTGGGTCTTTTCGCTGCCCTGGCTTTTCTCGTCCGACGGAAACGATAAGCACCATCACGTCATGAGAAGACGCGTCGCCATCGTGGGCTTGGCCCTCGTCCTTCCTGCTTCGGCGCATCACGGCCAGGATTTTCTGGTCGCAATCGATGCCGGAGTGAACCGTCCTTGGGAAATCCGGACCACCTTTGGGGGCGAGTTTTCAGACTACGGGAATTTCGAGGAAAACTCCCTGATCCACTCCG
This sequence comes from Akkermansiaceae bacterium, assembly GCA_023263995.1. Taxonomy (GTDB): domain Bacteria; phylum Verrucomicrobiota; class Verrucomicrobiia; order Verrucomicrobiales; family Akkermansiaceae; genus SW10. Next base: position 632 of record JALQTQ010000075.1, read on the forward strand.
TCATCCTTGGTCTGCCGAACAATCTGACCTTGATCAATATCCTTCGGTCTGCGGATGACGAGGAAGGTTCTTGGAATACCCTTTCCACCACGCCCATGCTGCAATGGACCGCACCCTCGCCGGGATTGGGCGGAGTGATGTCCTCCCTGCGTTTCGCGGTGGCCGCCGGCTGGGAAATCTCCCTCAACGGAGGTCGCGACCACAGACATGATCATGGATCGCCTTCCTTCGTCGATTGTTCGTCGCTGGTGGCCATTCCGCCGGCTCTTCTGGCCTGCCAGTTGGCCAACCAGAATGCCGCCAATCACACCCACGGTGGAGATGGGCATGCCCATGATGGCATTCATCGTCACGGGCAAAGCCATGGATTCCTGCGCCTCGTGGCGGAACTCAATCCAACCCCGCAGGATCGACTCGTCTTCAACACCATCACGGTGTTTCCCGAGGATGATGCCGTTCAGTGGGGATACGCCACAGCCTACCGGCGTCGATTCGATGACCACTGGGCCACCGGAATCGAAGCCATTGGCGATCTCGACGCCAACGGGGAACACCTCCTCTATCTGACTGGCACCGTTTACCTTGGGTCCCAATTTTCCGCGACCTTCGGCGCAGCCACCGGACTGACGCAAAACTCACCCGACTTTACGCTGCAAACCCTGATCAGCTGGCGATTTTGACGGAGGAAACTTATCCAAAAATCGTTTGGATTGGCTTGCCGAGTTCGGCCTCCGCTCCACCCAGTCGGAAGGGACGCCCGCTCGGGGAACTCACCACTTGGGCATGATCGATGCCGAGGGCATATCCGATGGTGGCATTGAAGTCTTGGATGGTGACCGGATCCTTCGCCACGCGGGCTCCGTTTTTATCGCTCTCACCATATTTCTGGCCACCGGCGATGCCGCCTCCGGCCATTACCGCCGAGAAGCAGGCGGGATGATGGTCACGACCATTGCTGTGCTCGGTAACAATGCGCGGAGTCCGGCCAAACTCGGTGGCGATGACCACCAAGGTCGATTGCAACAACCCCCGTGCCTCGAGATCGTTGATGAGGGCCGAGAAAGCCTGATCGAGAGTCTTGGCCCGGTTTTCCACGTTGTCGAAGTTGTCATAGTGGGTGTCCCAACCCCCATGTGACACCTCGACAAAACGCACCCCGGCTTCCACCAAGCGCCGGGCCAGGAGAACTCCTTGGCCGAACTGATTCTTACCGTAAGTTTCCTGAACCTTGCCCGGTTCCCGGTTGATGTCGAAAGCTTGGAGATCTTTACTTTGCATGAGCTTGACAGCCTCCTCATACAGGCTGTCGTAAGCCTTCACGGCCGGCGTCTTGTAATTCTCTTCGAAGGTCTTGTTGAGGGCGTCGGCAATGGCGAGCCGACGCTTGAAATCATCCTCGCTCACGCTTCCCGGGCGGCTCGAGTTTTTCAACCCTTCATCCGGGCGCCCCAGAGGGACTCCTCCGAACTCGGCTCCAAAGAATCCCGGCGAGGACAATGCGGGACTAGTGTTGGCGGTAACAAAACCGGGCAAAGTCGTGTTTTTCCGACCCTTCTGCCGCACGACCCACGCTCCGAGAGCAGGATGGACAATCGTGCCACGGGGAGAGTAGCTGCGATGAAGCAGATACTGGCCTTGGCTGTGGGCTCCCTGCTGGGAAGTCATCGAATTGATGACGCAAAGGTGCTTGCCGACCTTGGCAGTCTCGGGCAGATACTGGGAAATCTGGAAGTCCCCGCTCGTGTTGATCGACTCGACCGGCCCCTGGACCTCTTTGTTCTTTGGTTTGGTGTCGAAGGTATCGAGGTGGCTCATGCCGCCTCCCATGTT
>JALQTQ010000075.1:2471-13391 GCA_023263995.1 Akkermansiaceae bacterium
GCACCGCCCACGTGATTCTGGCCAAAGGCACTTCCTGCGAGGCTAGCTCCCAACATGGGGGCAAGGCTCACTCCAAGGTAGCTGCGGGCAGCATTGATCATGAATTGGCGGCGGCCCAGCTCGTCGGCTTGATAGAATGGTTGAAGATCCATGGTGTTGATCGGAATTGAGGATTGAAAAGAAGATTGAGATTACTGCACGAACATGAACTCGTGGGTTTGCAGGAGAGCAGAGACCAAGTTCTGGTAGCTTTCGCGACTCCCGTCGATGACATCGCGCATGAGCATGTTCATTTCCCCATCGCTCGGAGGCCGGCTCAGGACGGCGTAGTAGATGTAACGGACCTTGTCGGCCTCGGTTGTTCCCTTCTTCAAGGCCTCGTAAACGGAGGCCCCGGAGTTCGCGACCACCATTTTTTCGACATGTCCGTTCATGATTTCGAGAACCTGGGCGACGTTCGCTTCCGTGGTCGACGAAGCGATGAGTTCGCGGTCCGATTGTCCGAACTCCCGCAAGAAATGCCCTGCCGGAGCCGGGGCCGGGAGTTCCGAGGCCCGGGCGATCCCACTCGCAGGCCCCGGGCGCGTGCGAGATGCCATCATCATCATGTCCTTGCTGGCCGATGAACTACCGGAGTCCGACTTGATTTTCTGGAGGAGATTTTCGACGTATTCACGATATTTTTCCGGATCGTCGATGGCAACCACTTCCCGGGCCAACTGGGACATCGTCATTTGTCCAACCAGCACCGGCTTGTTGTTGTAGTAGACGTGGTCACCAAATTTGCGTTTGGGCAGTTTGTCGGGGTGCTCGGCCACCAGCGTGACCAAGGAGTCCCAGATCTGTTCGGCGCTCATCCGTTCGAGCTGGCGCCCATTGAAGGCCTGCGGCACCCCGGCTTCAAAGGCCTTCGGGTTGGCTGCAAATTGGAAGGTCTTGGTAAGGAGCAGGACATTCTGAAAAGCCCGGAGGTCATAATCAAGGTCAGCCATCAGGCGTGTGAGAAAATTCACGAGGGCTGGAGAAGCAGTTTGGTCCGGCTTAACATAGGCATCGACCGGTTCGGTGAGAGGATTTCCCATCACTCGCTCCCACATCCGATTCACTGCGATGTAATCGAAGTTTGGATTGTCGGTGGTCATCCACTGGGCGAACTCAACCCGGGACTTTCCGCTGTCGCGGCGATCCGAGGAACGGATTTTTTTCCCAAAGTGAGTTCGCCCACCAATCATCTCACCGGGGTCACCATCTTTGTATTGGTAGTCGCTCGGCAGCTTGATTCGTCCGGCCCCTTGGTCGGCGAGAGTCCCGTAGTGGATATTATCGCGCAGCCACTCGTAAAGACGCCCGAGTTCCGTCCGGCGGAAATCCTCATCGTTGTAACTCTGACGGGCTTTGTTCCACACCCCGTCGTTGATCTCCCTCTGGCCGTGGGTGAAGGCCGCCAACTCAAAAAAGTCCATGCGCTCCCACTTGTTGGTCGGGCTGTCGTGGCACTGCGCGCACTCGAAGCGTTCCCCGGTGAAAATCTGCATCGTGATTGCGAGATTATCGAGGGGCATGCCCTTGTCCCGGATGTAGTAACCCACCGCTCCATTCCCCTCTTCCCAGGCCACTCCCTTGGCCGCGACAAGGCTCCGCGCAAACTCATCCCACGGGACATTGTTGGCCACGGACTCCTGAATGAAGTTCAGATACGGTGGGGCGTAGGAATTCGATTCCCCACGTCCTCCGTCACGAGCCCTCAGGAGGTCAAAAACATAATTCTGCATGTGGCTGCGGTAGCCATCGCTCTTCAAGAGATAATCGATGAGCATTTCGCGCTTGGATGGATCATCGATTTCGAGAAAACTCGCGGCTTCCTCAAGGGTCGGAATCCGACCAGCCGCCACCAAGAAGCTGCGACGCAAAAACGTCGAATCATCAACGACTTCAGGAACCGGAAGCTTCTTGCGACGGAAAATGTCAGCCACCAGAGTATCAATCTGGTAGGCCGCTTTTTTGAGGACAGCTTGGTCGGTGCGATCCTTGACGGGGCCGGCGAGCGCGGGGAGGAAGACCGCTCCGGTCATGAGAGCGGTCAGAAATCTCAGTTTCATTGAGTCAAAGCGTTAAGGGTTTGTAGGGTGTCCAGCAAGAGATAGCGACCTCCCCTCCCTCCTGTCAAATCAGCAAAAGCGAATTTTGAAAATAAGCATTGAGTCCATAATCCAGATTTTCAGGCCCCTGGAAGCCACCTTGAATGGCCTCGTAATACCAGTTCCACAATTTCCATCCTCCTGTCATCCAGGAAAGTGCTCCCAGCGCCAGAAAAGGGCCGTAGGGCAAGGGTCGCCCGAAACCGATTCGAGCCACCAGTGCTGCCAGGATGGCGAATAGGCAACTACTGAACACCACGAAAACCACAGCCGGCCACCCCAGAAAAGCCCCGATCATTCCGAGCAGGTGAGGGTCTCCCATCCCCATCGCCTCACGCGGAACCTCGACCTTGATGGCAGAACCCTCAAGTGAGGTCAGCCCTTCGATCCCCCAGCTCTTCTCTCCCACCCGGACTTCATTGCGGCGAATCTCCAGTTCCTTGCCGCTCTGTCGCTTGCCATCGATCAGGAAACCCTGTCCCACAATGTGCAACCGGTCGCTGTCGCGGTAAAAGAGCTCATCCCACGAGAAGGCCCGCTTCCCAATGATGAAATGTAATTGAGGATCATCCTGGTGTCCTTCCTGCAGCTTCCAGTCCTCCGCCTTGTCGAATTCCAGGCGGAGGCGACCGAACGCGAGCTTCCCCAAGAAAACCACCATGGTCAATCCGCCAAAGCCGACAAGCCAGCCGACTCCCGACGCCCGGAGTCCGGCCCACCCACCCGTCCGGGCCGCGGGGAGCGTTTCTTCCGAGAGATCGAGCAGCAACGGGGAAAACAACAAGCCCCCCAGCAATCCCACCAAGGAACCCACCGAAGTCCACCAGATGGGGATTAACTGATGCTCCGCATCAATAAAGGTCACGGTGACAAGGATGGTGAAAAAGACGATGGCCAAGAGGGCGCTCGCGATCGGCAGACTCCACCATGCAAAGAAGAAGAGCACCGCCGTGAGGAACTCGACGAAGAGATAGCGCACTGCGATCGGAGCCCCACAAGACCGGCACCGTCCCCGCTGAAGCACCCAAGTGAGTATCGGAATATTTTGCCAGACGGGCAGAGTGGTGCCGCAAGAAGGGCAGAAAGAACGCTTGGGATCATTGACCGAAAGGCCACGAGGAACCCGATGAATGACAACGTTCAAAAAAGAACCAACACAAAGCCCGATCAAAACCACCCCCACCGCCAGCGCGTCACTTTTCCAAATCAACTCCACTCCTGCAAGGTAGGTTGATTCTCCGACCCGATCAAGTCCATGGTCCGATGAGAAAAGAGAAAAGAAATTGCAATTCCCCCCTGTTCCCTTCCTGATTGTTGAAGCACACTCGGATTGTTGCCACTCCATGAGCACTCCTCCCAGCATCTTCAATGACGTGATCGGCCCCGTGATGCGAGGTCCGAGCAGTTCCCACAGCGCGGCCGCCAATCGGATCGGGCGACTGGCCCGGGCTCTCGCAGGCGAAGAGATCAGCCGACTCGTGGTCCGCTATGACCCGAACGGCTCCTTGGTCACCACCCATAAGGAACAAGGGAGCGACCTCGGCCTCTACGGTGGCCTGCTCGGATGGACCCCGGATGACCCCCGCCTTCCGGGATACGAAGCGGCCCTCCAAGACGCCGGTATCGAAATCGATCTCCGTTACGAAAGCTACGACGCCCCGCACCCCAACTTTTACCGCCTCGAAATCCACGGGAGATCGGGTCGGAGGTACGGTCTTGATGCCATCTCGACCGGAGGCGGAATGATCGAGACCATTGCAATCAATGGCCTCCCCTTCACCTCGGCCGGTGATTACCATCATCTCCTTCTTTGGGTGACTCGTCCGCCCGCAAGCGAGGACGTCCTTCCGCTCACCTATGAGGAATCCTCCTGGCATCCCGACCCTCAGGGTGGCGGTTTCTTCAATCTCAACCTGCGCGAAGTGCCCACCGCTCACCAGATCGACGAACTGACCCAATTGCTCGGGGCCACGGAAGTGCGGCATCTTCCAGCCGTCCTTCCCATCCTCGCCCGTCGCGAGATCAAGGTCCCCTTTTCGCGTGCCGGGGAAATGATGACCTATGCCGACATGAACGGACTTTCCCTCGCCCAAGCCGCGCTGCGCTACGAAGCCGCCCGCGGCGGGGTCAGCGAAGACGAAGTGATGGCCCAAATGGACCACATCCGTTCAATCATGGAAGCCGCCATCGAGAGCGGTCTGGTTGGCACCGAATATGCAGACCGCATCCTGCCTTCGCAATCACCCGGATTCCGGGCAGCCGAAGAGGAAGGTCGCCTGATCCCGGGGGAAATCTCCAACGCCATCATCCGGTCGGTCAGCGCCATCATGGAGGTCAAATCGTCGATGGGCGTGATTGTGGCCGCCCCCACTGCCGGGTCTTGCGGAGCGATGCCCGGGGCGGTCCTTGCCACCGCCAACGCCATGGGTAAGAGCAACGAGGAAAAGAACCTTGCCCTCCTCCTCGCAGGCACCATCGGGGTCTTCATCACCCTCGATGCCACCTTCGCCGCCGAGGAAGGCGGCTGCATGGCCGAAACGGGATCGGGGGCCTCGATGGCCGCGGCCGCCCTGACTTGGATGGCCGGGGGCACCAACGAGCAACAAATGGCGGCGGCCTCGCTCGCCCTTCAGAATTCCTTCGGTCTGGTCTGCGACCCCATTGCCAATCGCGTTGAAGCTCCATGCCTGGGTAAAAATGTCATGGCTGCCACCAATGCCCTGTCTTGCGCCAACATGGCCCTCGCCGGATACGACCACCTTGTGCCCTTCGACGAGGTCGTGGTGGCGATGAACAAGGTGGCCCACCAGATCCCGCGCGAACTTCGCTGCACCAACCTGGGCGGTCTCTCCATCACCCCCACCGCCGAACGCATCGCCGAGAAACTGGCTGGCAAGGCCGGGTGCGGCTGCAGGGGAAAGATCGGGTGTTAAGCGAGGATTTCCTTCACCACTTTCACGCCCGGCTCGACTCCGGTGAGACGCATGTCGAGGCCTTGAAACTTAAAGGTGAACTTTTGGTGATCGATCCCGAGAAGGTGAAGCATGGTGGCGTGCAGATCGTGGACCGTGACGACATTTTCCACGGCATTGTAGCCGAAGTCATCGGTCGCCCCGTGGGTCACTCCGCCTTTGATTCCGCCGCCGGCCATCCAGAGGGAGAAGCCCTTGATGTGGTGATCGCGTCCCGGGTTGTTCCCCCCACCCTGTGACATCGGCGTGCGTCCGAACTCACCACCCCAAATCACCAAGGTGTCCTCGAGAAGGCCTCTCTGCTTCAGGTCCTGCACAAGAGCCCAACTGGCCTGATCAACCAATTTTCCGGTGGTGGCCACGCCATTCTTGACTCCCCCGTGGTGGTCCCAACCCCGATGATAAAGCTGGATGAAGCGGACACCCCGTTCGGCCAAGCGGCGGGCAAGAAGGCAATTGCTGGCAAAGGAGCCATCCCCCGGAGTCGCGCCATACATCTCCAGGGTTTCCTTGCTTTCCCCTGCCAGGTCGACCAGTTCCGGGACGCTGGCCTGCATGCGGAAGGCCATCTCATACTGGGAAATCTTGGTGACGATTTCGGGATCATCGACCACGCCGTTTCGTATCCGGTTCAACTCATTGACGGCATCGATGACTTGGCGCTGATCGCTCCGCGCTACCCCCTTGGGATTGCCGACGTAGAGAACCGGGTCGCCTTTAGAGTGAAAATGGACGCCTTGATATTTGCTTGGCAAAAAGCCGCTGTGCCACTGACGCGAAGCAATCGGTTGGCTTTGGCCGCCTCCCACCGAGGTCAGGACCACAAATCCGGGGAGGTCATTTGTCTCGCTGCCGAGGCCGTATTGAATCCAAGATCCCATGCAGGGACGGCCGGAAATCTGGGTCCCGCAATTCATGAAAGTGTGAGCGGGATCATGATTGATCTGCTTGGTGGTCATCGACCGGATGATCGCGATGTCGTCGGCCATCTTGCCGATAAAGGGGAGCTGCGAGGAAATTTCCTGTCCTGATTGGCCCTGCTTGATGAAGTCCCACTGCGGCCCGAGGCATTTCAGCTCCCGTCCTTGCAGTTGAGCGATCGGTTGGCCCTTGGTGATCGACTCCGGCATGGCCTCGCCGTGCATTTTAGCAAGGGTCGGTTTGTAATCGAGCGTCTCCAAGTGCGACGGCCCACCGGCCATGCAGAGAAAGATGACTCGCTTCGCCTTGGGGGAACCGGCGAGCTTGATTCCGGCATCGACTTCACCCAGCAACTGACGCTGCAAAGCCAGAGCACCGATGCCCACGGTGGCACGATTCAAAAAGGTTCTTCGGTTGGTGGTCTCAAACATCGCTCCTAAAATCGAGAGGTGGTTTCGTAAGCATTCAAAAGGGCGCGCCCGACCTGCCCCCAAGCTGCAGCCTCAGCCGCCGTAAGATCCGTCGGCACGGGCGATTCACCAATCGAGAGGAACTCCTTGGCCGCTCCTTCGTCCGCATCAAACCTGTCCCGTTGCGCTTGGTAGACTTTCAGAAGAATGTCGACCTCTTCCGGGTTACCCGTTCTCGAGAAGGCTTCCTGCAAACCCCATCGGATCTTTTCGACCGGGGTTCCTGGCGACTTGGCCATCCGAATGCCGAAGACCCGGGACGCTTCCACAAAAATGGGATCATTGAGCATGGCAAGGGCCTGCTGTGGAATGTTCGAGCGTGCCCGCTCGGCAGTGCATTCCTCCCGACTCGGGGCATCGAAGGCCACCATCGAAGGATGGGGGAAGGTCCGACACCAAAAGGTGTAGACGGAGCGACGGTAAAGATCCGGGCCCCCAGACTGCTTCCAAGTGCGGCGCGGAAAATTCAGGTGCTGCCAGAACCCGACCGGCTGGTAGGGTTTCACGCTTTCCCCCCCCAATTCCGCGTCGTTCAGCAAGCCAGAAATCTGGAGGGCAGCATCGCGGACAAACTCGGCCTCGACCCGCCAACGACCCTGCCGGGCAAGCAATTGATTCGCTGGATCTTTTTCCCGCAGGAAGGAACTGACCAGCGAGCTCTGGCGATAAGTCTCGCTGGTCACGATCTGTTTCACCATCCGCTTGAGATCCCAACCGTGATCACGGAAATCCGCTGCCAACCAGTCGAGCAGTTCCGGATGGGACGGCACCTCGCCCTGCCCACCGAGATCGGTGACGTTGCCCGAAAGACCGCGCCCGAAGAAAAGACGCCAGACCCGGTTCATCGTGGAGCGGGCCGTGAGAGGGTTCTCCGGATGTAGAATCCAACGGGCCAAGTCCAATCGATTGGCTCTGCCCTCCACCGTCCAGATCTCCTTTTGCAAAAACTCCGGCACTGCTGGTTTTATCTCCGCTCCGGAGTCGTCCATCCAGTTGCCCCGGGGCAAAATTCGCGTCATACGCGGGGTTTCCAGCGCCTCGGACACCAACATTTGACGCATTCCGGACTCTATCTTTTTCACCTCCTCCTCCCATGTTCTCAGCTTTTCACGCTGCTCCGTGACTTCCGGTCCGACCTTTTCATAGTAGCCCCGCAGGAGGGCCATTTCCTCGGGGGTGCGGTCAGGCGATTCGAGCGCGGCCAGCACGGCAGGCGGCGGCCCCGCGAGATCATCGAGACCGGCGTGGGCGGAAGGAGTCACCGAAACGGCCAACCGTCCGATGGTATGTCCGACGTGTGGAGATTGATAGTGCAGCACCAGCTCCAGTTCCTCGCCGTCCTTCAAAGTCAGCGGACGGTCGAGAAAGAAGGCGGCTCGACGGGTTCCTTTTCGGCCATCCGACTGGTGGGCTCCCACCGCCCATCCGGTGGCAGGATTGCGATCAATGGCGTGAGCCACCGGAAAGCCCTCCTGTTCCACATCGGCCGTGGCCCGGGCAATCTTGAGGGCTTTGCCACGGTGGTTCAATTCGACCCCAGTCAGGACAAAATTGCCATTGACCCGCGAAAAGCCCCCCTTTTCGGGGAAGGTGGGATCGGACAGCGCCTCCAGCCTCAGCCCCGCTACCGGTCCGACTGGAGCGAGGTTGAGGCGATAAGTGGCAGTGGCCGGAATCTTGCCCTCTTCAACCACCGTATGATCCTCGCGGAGAACCAGCTTGGTTCCCTCCGGAGCAGAGAGCTTCGAGGGCCGCAGTCCGGACCAGACCGACTTCGTGGTCTGCCCCTCCGTCAGCCATTTCAGAAAACCTTGGTCGACGCGGTTCCGGAAGGCGGCATCATTTTTCAAGAGCTCCCCGACCTGTCCGGATGCCATTTTAAAACGCAATTCCTTGATGCGGGCCTGCTCTTCGCGGGTCGGCACCGTCAGATTCGGCTGCCTTTTGCCAATCCCTCTTTCTTTGAGATCCGCAAAAAAGGCCGCCATGGCGTAAAAATCCTTCATCGTGAAGGGATCGTATTTGTGGTCGTGACACTGGGCACAGCCAAGCGTCGAGCCCAGCCAGACCTCCGAGACGTTGCGCACCCGGTCGGCCGCATAGATCGCCCGGTATTCCTTTTCCTGGGCCCCGCCTTCCTCGGTGGTTTGCAGGAGCCGATTGTATCCCGATGCGACCCTTTGTTCCAGAGTGGCACCCGGTATCAAGTCGCCAGCCAGTTGTTCGATCGTGAAGTCGCTGAAAGGCTTGTTCTCGTTGAAGGAGTCGATGACATAGTCGCGGTAGGGCGACACCTTCATCTCGTTGTCGCTGTGGTAACCGATGGTGTCGGCATAGCGCACCAAATCGAGCCACCACACCGCCATGCGCTCCCCATATTTCGGATCGACCAAAAAGCGGTCGACCAACGTCTCCCAAGCTTCAGGCGACCGATCGGCGAGGAACTCCCGGGTCTCGGCTGCCGTCGGGGGCACCCCGCGGAGATCCCACGAAAGCCTTTTGATCAGAGCCTCCCGCGAAGCGGAGTCACTCCCTTTGATTCCCTCGGCCTCCCAACGCTGTTGCACCAAAAAATCGATTTCCCTACCGGGCTGAGCGTCCACCTTTTCGATCGCCTGATAGGCCCAATGCTCCTCGTACTTTGCGCCCTGCGTGATCCATTTGCGAAGGATGTCGATCTCCTCTGCGCTCAATGTTTTGTGAGATTCCGGAGGTGGCATGACCTCGCTCCTTTTTTTGCTGGTGATGCGAAGGTAGAGTTCGGACTCCTCCACCTTGCCCGGCACCACAGCGGCATACCCCCCCAAATCCTCGTAAGCACCCGCAGGCGTATCAAGCCGCAAATCAGCCTCCCGGGTCTCCGGATCAGTGCCGTGACAAAAAAAACACTTGTCAGAGAGAATGGGACGCACCTGCCGTTGGAAATCAACCTCGTCGGCAGCGCTCGCTGTGACCACAGCGACGATCAGGAGCAATGAAGCAAATTTCACAACCATCCTACGGAAAGAATCGCATGAATTCTCAATTCTGGGGGAAAAAATCGACCTTTCCTGACCTCGCGGCCCATGCTTTCCCTTTGTGATTCGGGTTTCCTTCCAGCCATTCTTTCGCTAACTCACTCCCATCAAGATCAAGGACGCGACATTTACCGCCATCGACTTCGAGTCGGCAGGTACCGCCCGGGGGCTCACTGATGCCCCGGTGCAGATCGGGTTGGCCTCGTGGTCGGACAGCCGGGGCCTCCACGATCCCTTCGTCTCTTTCTTGCAATGCCAACAAGAGATCACCTGGTCGGCCCGCAAAGTCCATGGCATCGGTCCCGACGACCTTCGCGACGCTCCTCCCCTGCTATCCCTCTGGCCCGTGGTAAAACGGGCCCTTTCCCGCGGCCCGGTGGTGGCTCACGGACACGGGACCGAAAAGCGATTTCTGCGCGCCTTCCCCGGCCATTCGTTCGGCCCTTGGATCGACACCTTGCAGTTGGCCCGCGCGGCTTGGCCAACCCAACCGACCCATTCCCTGGGCGATCTCTGCACCGCACTCGGACTCGACGACTTCGCTATCCTGGCCCGCGATCGGGGCTGGCACGATGCCCTCTACGATGCACTTGCCTCGCTTGCCCTTCTCAAGCACCTTGTAACTCAATTCGAACTCGCCGATGCCCCGGTCGAGGTGCTCCTGCGCCCCGACACGAGGAGCTGGCACCGCAACCGACATTCATGAATTCCGTCCACGTCAATCTTGGTTCCCGTTCATACGACATCCTGGTGGGCCAAGGGCTGCTCGCCGAATCGGGCTCCCGCATCAAAGCGGCCGGTCTTAACGGTCGCGCTGCCCTCATCACCGATGCCAAAGTGGCCCCGCACTACCTTGAAACGCTTGCTTCATCGCTCGCCGAGGCCGGCTATGAAACCACTTCCCACGTGTTTCCGGCTGGCGAGGCATCGAAATCGCTGAGCCAGACCGAGGCCCTGTGTCGGGGGTTGATTCAGGGGGGACACGACCGCTCATCATTTGTGGTGGCCCTTGGTGGGGGCGTCACCGGCGATCTTGCGGGCTTTGTGGCCTCCATTTTCTACCGCGGAATCCCCTTCGTGCAGATCCCAACCACCATCGTCTCACAGGTCGATTCGGCAGTGGGAGGTAAGACTGGCGTGAACACCCCGGAGGGCAAAAACCTGCTCGGGGCCTTCCATCAGCCCCGCCTCGTCCTCATCGACCCCGATACTCTTCTCACCCTGCCGGGGCGGGAATTTCGAGAAGGCTTCGCGGAGGTCATCAAACACGCCGCGATCCGTGATGAGGCGATGCTCGACGACCTCGAAAGTCTCAACCCCGACCAGCAGGGGGTTTCCGCCGACCTCATCGCCCGCAACGTCGCGATCAAGGCCCGCATCGTCGAGGAAGATGAACAAGAAC
>JALQTQ010000076.1 GCA_023263995.1 Akkermansiaceae bacterium
CGGTCCGGGCTCCCACGTAGCCGATGAGGTGGGCGGCGAGACTCTTCCCGGGATAATAGCGAAGATAGACCGGAAGAAGGGTGAGGCCGGGCGGGAGTTTTTCTTCGAGGCCCTTGGCGGTGGATTCGTCGAGAACACCCGAGATTTTTTTGGGAAGCCAGCGGCGGTTCTGGTAGTATTGGGCAAGGCTTTGGTCGCGGTAAGTTTGGTCGCCCTTGACGAGCGAGTTGGCGGTTGCGATGCGTTCCTGGGCCCAGGCGACCGCGGCCTCGGGGTCGCCCGGGCCTTTGTAGGCCGTGAAATCGAGGGCGAGGTGGTAGGCCATCTTGGTCTGGGCCAAGGGGCGTCCTTCGCGATCGAGGATGAGACCGCGTGGGGCTGGGATGGCGATCGACATGGTTCGGGCCATGCCTTGGTTGAAGACGGAAGCGTTGCTGGCTGCGGACTCGCCGGACTTCCCTTCCTCGGATGGCTGGTTTGGCTTGACCAGGACAGGGCTTTCCGTCCCTTCCTGCGCTGGAAGGGCGAGGATCAAAAGAAAGGCGAAAAGGATTATCCGGGGAACCATACGCCGTAAGTTAAGGCGGAGTGAGTCGGGTTACCAGTCCCACTCGCGCGGATTTTTCGGATAGTTCTGATGATCCGGGGGAAGGAAAGGGGAGTCTTTCTTCCATTTGCTCTCCGGGAGAAGTTCGGAGTGGGCTTGGGAAAAGTTTCAGCCGCCTTGGTTCTTCTTGGAGCTAATTGAATAAATACAGAGTCCAACGCAAGATGCTTTCAAGCTGGTGGCGGGATTCCCGCTTGCGTTCTCTCCTTAGAAACTTAGGGTCTGGGTGTCGAAAGCTGCCGCGGCTTTCCCAAGACCCTCGGGCAAGCTGTGTCGGGGTTCGAGGGACGGGCGAAGCTCTCGCCTCAAGACCGCTGGAATGTGCGCTTTCCGGTCATGGATCAACTGAAAAAGGTCTGAAGAATCCTTCTCCCGTCCGCAAGGGGCGATCGGACCCGCTGGGCGGATTCCGGACTTCAGTTCAGTTTCTTGGACCGGGACTTGGAATCAAGCGGCTGAACAAAAATGAAACGCAACAATGTCAGAACAAAACAAAAATTCACCGACCGGATCGGCCTCCCGGGGCCCCGGGAATCGGAATCGAAACCGCAGTCGCAACCGCAATCGCAACCGCTCCAGCGGCGGCGGGAGAGGTGGGCAGGGAAATTCGCAACGGAGGCGCCACAACAATGCTGAAGGGCCTCGGCGCCGGACTGCGAAGCCCAAGCCGCTTACCACTTGGCAGAAGATTCTCAAATTCCTGGGACTCTTCAAACCGGAAAGCGAAGGCAAGGAAGCGGTTGCAAAGGGAAAAAATGGACGTCCCCGTAAGGAAAATGTGCGGGATGCCTCGGGACGTCGAAGCGTCGGGAGCGGTGGTAAGACCGCGCGAGCCCGCCAGAAACCCCGTCCGACCCCCGATAGCTCGCAGGTCGAGGGCAAGCGGCTCTATGTCGGTAATTTGTCCTACGACGCCGCAGAGCACGACCTCGAGGATCTCTTCAAGGGCGTGGGAGCTGTTCGCAAGATCGAAATCGTATACAATCGCAACACCCATCGATCGAAAGGATACGGTTTTGTTGAAATGGCTCGGATCGAAGAAGCAAAGCGGGCGGTGGAGGTCCTGCACGACCAGCCTTTCATGGGGCGGACCCTCATTGTCAATGGAGCCCGCTCGAAGGGCCCGCTTGATAGCGACGGCGATCCTGCTCCGCAGGAAAATCCCCCGCCCAGCCTGCCTCAGAATGACGACGAATAGTTCGTTTCCGGCGTGATCACCTCCAAGCCCGTTCGGTCTTTTCCGGACGGGCTTTTTTGTTAGCTTGGTGGTGGTGACCGGAGGACCTTTGTATCTATGCGGACCGACGGCGTCGGGAAAGACCGCGTTGGCTTTGGCTCTGGCGGCAGAGGTGGATGGGGAGATCGTCAATGGCGATGCTTTTCAGCTTTATCGGGGGCTGGAGGTCCTCACGGCAGCTCCGGGCGAAAATGAGAAAAAGGCTTGCCCGCATCACCTCTTCGGGGTGATTGATCCCGTTGAGTCGATGGATGCGGCCAAGTATGCCGCGATGGCGCGGGGGGTGATTGACGAGATCCGCTCCCGGGGAAAGAACCCCATCGTGGTGGGAGGATCGGGTTTGTATTTGAAATTTCTGACCCACGGGGTGGCCGATGCTCCTCCGGCCGATGAAAAAATCCGTGCGGAACTGGAGTCTTTGTCGGTGGGCGAGGTTTATCGAAGGCTTCGGGAGCTCGACCCTGAAGAGGCTGCAAGGCAGAACCCCGGGAATCATCGACATGTTTCGCGGGCCCTCGAGATTTGTCTCATTACGGGAGGAAAAGCCTCGGAACTTCGCCGAAATTTCGCGGAAAATGAACAAGCCAAAGGCTTGTCCGGAGTGGTGCTATCGTGGCCGCGCGATGAATTGGCAGAGCGGATCCAGATTCGGACTCATCGGATGTTTGCGCAGCAGGTGGTGGCCGAGGTGGAGAAGTTACCAGTGGGAGCCGCGACGATCCGGCAGGCCATCGGGGTGCGGGAGATCGAGGCCTATCTACGTGGGGAACAGAGCTTGAAGGAGTGTGAGGCACGAATCGTGATTGCCACGCGACAATACGCCAAGCGGCAGCGAAACTGGTTTCGTCGTGAGGCTTGGTTGAAGTCGGTGGACGGTCGACGATCGGTGGATGAGCAGGTGGCCGTCGTTATTGCACAGGGTTGGCCGCAATACGGTCGCTCGTGATGCGGACCACGATGGAGTAATCACGCCCCTCTTGTCCGGTGCCGAGGAGAACGGAATGGCCGTTCTCGGAATACCAGAGGTGTGAACCGAGAATGAGGCCATCCTGAAGGTCGGCGGAGTCGGGATACGGGGCGGCCTGTTCCGGGTCGCCGTGCAGGATGGTAAGGAGTTTGATCAACTCTCCCCAGTTGCTTTGCAGGAGGCCAGGATAAGTAGCTTTTGATTGTGGCTTGGTGCGGAGAGTGACCTCCTTGAGTTTTCCGCGATCATCCCAGTCGAAATAGAGATGACAGTGTAGGCCGCCGATCGTCTTTTTCGTTCTGAAGGAGCCATTCAAGCCGACGCGGGCCAGCATGACCTCGGGCACGGAACTTTCCACGAGCTGGCTCCGGCCCAGTTTTTCGATGACCTCCTTGCGTGTGTCTCCGAATTCCAAGCTGTCAAAAGCCGCGCCTTTCGGGGCGGGTGGAGCGGGCTTGTCCTTGTCGGGCGTTTGGCCTTCCGGGTTGGCCGGATGGTTGGTGCGCAGCCAATCTTGGTCGTCCGGATGAAGCTTGGCGATGGCGAAGGTGAGGATGCGGCCACCGCGGCGTAGGGTGACCAGTTTGCCGTCGTTCGAGAGATAGGTGGCTTCAAAAGACTGATCGCCGGTGGCGTTTTTCCAGGTTCGCCCCGAAAGGAAGGGGGTGGCGGACAGGAGAAAGAGAAGGAGAAGAACGAGGCGCATCTTGGGGAATGAGGATAGGAGGATTAAGGGGTGATGCGACGAGAAAATCGGGTGGAAAACAAAAAACCCGCTCTCCGTGAGGAAAGCGGGTTCGGAAGAGAGGGGAGCCCGGCGGCTTAGAATTGCTGGGACCGCGAGTGGCTGAAGTAGGACTCAAAGCCCAACTCGGGAGGGAACTCGGAGAGTCCGTCGCGCGGGTTCATTTCCATCCGGTCATCGGCCCCACAGCGGGTGTATGGCTGCTTGAAAGTGCCGTGGTGGGTCGGGCAGTAAAAGGTCACGAGTTCCAACAAACCGTATCCCATCCGTCGGAAGGCCCGGCGGGTTCCGTCGACCGCCCCGTGCGACCAACCTGCCTTGCGGCCGTCGGCTTCGGTTTTGCGGACGATTTGCTCGGGAATTTCGATGACGCCGTAGAGGATGTTCGAGATGGCGCGACCGAACTTGCGGGTCGAATCATATTTGGAGCCGGGAGGAACGTGGATGTCTGCTTGAGCGGGAAGAGCCAACCCAAGCGCGAGAGTAATCATCAGGAACTTCTTCATTACCCCCAAAGGTTGACCGAAGACTCTGGTGCTTGGCAACGGGAAAATGAGCAAGGGGGGAAAAAACCCGGGATTGTCGCCGAAGACGGGGGTAACCGGGATTGAGAGTTGTCTTGATCAGGCTTTTGCCTAGAGTCCCGGCGTTCGAAATGACAAGACGAGGACAACATCAGCGAGGCATCGGGTGGGCCGGGGTCCTGGCTCTTGTGATCTTCTCGCTCGCGGCCTCCATGGGACGCGCTGAAAATTATCTCGCGGTTGATTCTTTCACTGGCAAGATCGTATTGGAGCTCGATTCTGAACGACGGGTGTCGGCGGGGGGGCTCACCAAGATCGCGACGGCGATGGTCGTCTTGGATTGGGCTCGCTTGAGTGCGACGAGTATGGCTGAGTTCGCGGTGGTTCCCACTTCGGTGGCTGGGCGAGGTGGCACCAATCCTATGTCGATGCTGCCGGGGGACCGGATTTCCCTGCGCGAGGCGATGTACTCAATGTTGCTGGGTGGGGATGATGTCGCGGCCTACACACTTGCGGAACATGCCGGGCGTTCGATCCAGACTCGTTCGGGAGGGCGTTCGCCGGTGGATTCCTTCGTTGTCGAGATGAACAACTTGGCCCGTGGGCTGGGGATGAGTGCAACCCGCTTTGTCAGTCCAGAAGGCTCAGCGGTCGGTGGCGGGGGCAATCGATCCACGGCCCGAGATCTTGCTCGCTTGGGCATTTACGCCATGCGCAACGCGGGCTTTCGTTTTTACGTCAAGCAGCGGCAGCGGACAGTGGCGTCCTTTCGCGGGAATCGACAACGGGCCTTCAGGGTTGGCAACTTACATCGCTTGGTTGGGACCGGAGAAATCAACGGGGTGATCAATGGGGGGCGTGTCGGGGCTGGTGATGGTGTCATTACCAGTGCGGAACGAAAACCGATGGTGACCAAGTTTCCCAATGGGGGGACCTCGGTGTTGACGAGGCGGTTGTTGGTCGTTTCGTTAGGGAATCCCAATCCGTGGGAGGTCACCAAGGCCCTCGTGGACCAAGGTGAGCGCGCCTATGACGCGTGGCGTCAACAAGGGTCGCCGGCCCGGGAGGCCCGCGAGTTCCTCAAAGTGCCGGAGCCCAAGTAAAGATTTCGTCAAATTGAACAAAAGACTCATGAGAATAGGAATTCTAAATTGCGGGGGCGATTGCCCTGGTTTGAATGCGGTGATTCACGGGGTGGTCGGAGCCGCCGCCTCGAAAGGTTGGGAGACCATCGGATTTCGGGACGGGTTCGAGGGCCTCCTTCCGCCGGGGGACTTCACCTTCCTGACTCCCAAGGACACTGAGGGGATTTTGAAGCAGGGAGGCACGATCCTGGGGACCACCAACAAGGGGAACTTTGCCGCCAAGGTTGGGGAAGGGGATGTGGCGAGAGTGCCCCAGGAAATCATCGATCGGGCCAAGAAGACCCTCGATCAACTGGAGATCGGAGCCTTGCTGGTGGTGGGGGGGGATGGATCACTGACCACCGCCCACCAGCTTTTCGAGCAGGGTTGGCCGATCATCGGGGTGCCCAAGACGATCGACAACGACCTGAAGGCAACCTCGATGACCTTTGGGTTTGACAGTGCGGTCAGTACGGTGGTCGACGGTCTTGACCGGCTTCACACCACCGCCCAGAGCCACAAGCGGGTCATGGTGCTCGAGGTGATGGGACGCCATGCCGGGTGGATTGCCCTGTGGGGCGGGATTGCCGGGGCTGCCAACGTCATTCTGCTGCCCGAAATCCCTTTCACCTACGAAAACGTCGCCAACCATTTGAAGATGCGGGAAGCCCAAGGTTACAGCAGTTCGCTGGTGGTGGTGGCTGAAGGGGCCAAGGACCCGGACGGCAACCTCGCCACTATCGATGAGAATCTCGGTGGGGAAGTGCGTCTCGGTGGGATCGGCGAACGGGTTGCTCATCGGATCGCTGAGTTGACCGGCAAAGAGACGCGCTGCACCACCCTGGGGCACATCCAGCGGGGAGGGGCCCCGACGCCGCTCGACCGCATCCTCGGAGTCCGTTTCGGGGTCATGGCGGTGCAGTTGGCGAGTGAGGGTGATTTTGGCAAGATGGTGAGCTATCACAGCTATCATGTCGGATCGGTGCCGATCAAGGAGGCGGTCGAGGAGTTGCGTCTGGTCGATCCTGATACTGAGGTGGTTGCGGCTGCCCGGGCGGTGGGAGTGTCTTTCGGAGATTAAGATGAAAGTAGGAGGAGAAAAGCTGGAATGAATCAATTGCTAGATCTTTTGAGGCGCGAGGCACGCTGTTCCAATGCCGAACTGGCGGCCCGCTTGGGCGAGTCTGAGGACAAAGTGGGGGCGCAGATCGAGGCGTGGGAAAGAGACGGGACGATCCGAGGCTACCAGGCCATGATCGATCCGGCCCGCGACGGCGACGATGACGTCACCGCTTTTATTGAGGTGCGGCTCACTCCCGAACGAGGTGGCGGATTTGATCGGTTGGCCCGTCGGATTGCCCGTTTTGAGCAAGTCACCAGTTGTTATCTGATCAGCGGAAGCTACGACCTGCTCGTGATGGTCGACGGAAGGGACCTGCTCGCGGTGGCGGGATTCGTTTCCGAGAAGCTCAGCACCGTCGAGGGAGTGATCTCGACAGCGACCCACTTTCGGCTCAAGTCCTACAAGGAGAAGGGCTTTCTTTTTGGAGAAAGCGATGAAGCGAACCGGCTACCGGTAACTCCCTGACCACGTCCTCGATTTCATGGAGATCACAGCCAAGCTGGCCGCTCATTTGCAGGCCATTCCGCGTTCGGGCATCCGGGACTTCTTCGAATTGGTCATCGGTCGGGACGATGTCATTTCCCTCGGGGTGGGGGAGCCTGATTTTGCCACCCCTTGGACCATCCGGGAAGCCGCGATCTATTCGCTTGAAAAGGGAGAGACGAGCTACACCTCCAATCTCGGTTTGCTGACCCTGCGGGAAAGGATTGCCGGATACGTGGGGGAATTCTTCGGGACGAACTATCAACCGGCCTCGGAGATTCTGGTCACAGTTGGGGTGTCCGAGGCTCTCGATCTCGCCCTGCGTGCCTTGATCAATCCGGGCGATGAAGTGATTTATCACGAACCCTGCTATGTTTCCTACTCGCCGAGCATCGTGATGGCTCACGGGGTGCCGGTGCCGGTGGCCACCACCAAAGAGGATGGCTTTTCCCTGCGACCGGCTGCATTGGAGGCGGCGATCACTCCTCGGACCAAGGTGGTGATGTTGAATTTTCCGACCAACCCGACCGGGGCGGTGGCTTCGCGAGAGGATCTTGAGGGAATTGCCCGCCTTTGCCTTGAGCATGACCTCATCGTCATCAGCGATGAGATCTACAGCGAATTGCGGTATGATCATGAGGAGCATCTCAGTGTGGCCGCCCTGCCGGGGATGCAGGAGCGGACCATCCTCTTGCACGGATTTTCAAAGGCCTTTGCGATGACCGGTTTCCGGCTGGGATACGCTTGTGCTCCGGAGGCCTTGATCGAGGCCATGATGAAGATCCATCAGTATGGGATCCTCTGTGCTCCCATCACCAGCCAGGCTGCGGCCCTTGAAGCGCTTGCCGGAGGTCAGGATCTTTATGCGCCCATGAAAGGCGAATACCGCCGCCGCCGGGACTATCTTGTGGATCGGCTGAACGGTATGGGAGTTGATTGTCATCTGCCGGGGGGAGCTTTCTACGTCTTTCCGGATATCCGGAAGTTCGGGCTTTCGAGCAAGGAATTCGCCACCGGTCTCCTTGAGGCGGGAAAGGTTGCCGCAGTCCCGGGCGATGCCTTTGGTGCCTCCGGCGAGGGTTTTCTGCGTTGTTGCTATGCCACCGGAATGGATGATCTGGAAACCGCCATGGACGCCATGGAGCGTTACGTGGGCAATCTGTCTTAGATGAAGGATCAACTGCGGATTTGGCGGGAGGACCGGACTCTGGCCCATGTCGTGCCCTTTGCGGCCTTCATGATTTTCAACCTGCTCTCCCAATTCGGGGGCGAGGCCTTGTTGTGGGAGCACGATGACGCCCCTTGGTATCGTCATTGGCCGGAGCACCTTTTTTATCCCCTGCAAACCGTGGTCTGTCTTGGGGTGCTGGCCTTTTTTTGGAAGCACTATGACTTTCGGTGGAGCGGTGGCGTTTGGATCGGGGCGGCGGCTGGCTTCCTAGGGATTGCCTTTTGGTTGTTGCCCACCACCCTTTACGATTGGTGGGGTATGACCGGGGAGCCCGAAGGCTTCTTTGACAAGCTCACTGGTTTGGCACCTCGCAAGGAGGGCTTTGACCCGGGAGTGTTTGAGGAACCGATGGCTTACTGGACGACGTTGGTGCTGCGTTTTGTGCGGGCGGTGGTGGTGGTTGCCCTGATCGAGGAAATCTTCTGGCGGGGTTTCCTGATGCGCTTTCTTCTCGATCGGGATGGCGATTACTGGAAAGTGCCCTTTGGGAAACCGGCTTGGGTTTCCTTTGGGGTGGTCACCCTGCTCTTTGTGTTGGCGCATGCGCCGATTGATTATGCCGGAGCCTTGGTCTACGGCACCCTCACTTACGGGGTAGCGGTGTGGACCAAGAGCCTGTTGGCCTGTGTTGTGATGCATGGGGTGGCCAATGCCACAATGGGGGGATATGCTCTAGCTTATGGAAAATTGGGTCTTTGGTAGGCGGGGTAAGGTGGGGCTTTTGAGTTGGCCGGGCGGACAAAATGAGGCACTGATGAAGCGTGTCTGGTAATCAGTATGTCGGTGCCCAAGATTCCCGCTCCGTAAGGGCGGCCGGTTACTTTGCGTGGTTGACCCTTTTTACCTTGATTGGCGGCGGCTGGTTTTTGGGGAAGCAGCATTGGCAGAAAACCGAGGGGCCTCCGGTGGTGGAAGCAGCGGTCCTGGAAAACCTTGAGGCCCGATTCGAGGAGGTGCTGGAAAAGAGACGGTGGGACGAGGCCGCCGATCTCATCAGGCAAATGAAGGAGGCCGGAGCTGGTGAGGCATCAATCGCGCCGATTCGCCTGCGGGTGGACAACGGACGCGCCGAGGAACGTGGGCAGGAGATTGCCTTTCTAGTTTTCAAGGCTCGGGTCGAACTGGAAGACGGGCGATTGGTGGAAGCCGAGCAATACTGCTCCCGCATCGAAGTGCTCGAAGCTGCCCATCCCGCGGTCGCGGAAATCCGGGAGGCGGTGGAAACAAAGCGTCGGAAAGTCCGCACCATTGAAATGGAACGTCGGGTGGAGGCTGCCATTCTGGCGAAGGATTGGGGCAAAGCCGAAGATCTTCTCGCGAAATTTGAGGAAGCTTTTCCCAAGGAGGCCCGAGACCGCGGAATCCGCGAGGGTTTTGAATCCGCCCGTGAGCTGGACCAGATCAGACGCGAAAAGGCGGCTCGTCTCATTGCCGATGCTCGTGCCCTTGACCAGGGAGTTTACTCGGAAAAAGCGGTAAGGCTCTTGGAAGAGGCGGTTCTCCTGCACCCCTCTCCCGAGAATCAGGCCCTCTACCGAAAGATGTCTGCTTACGGTCGGGTACTGGCGGTCCCAAGTGATTATCCATCGATTGCGGAGGCGCTCAAAGGGGCCAAAGCCAACGACCGGATCATGGTGGCGCAAGGGGTCTATCGGGAGTCCTTGATCATCTCGAGCGGTGTGACCCTGGTCGGGGAAGGTCCGGCTGAGACCGTCATCGAGTGCCCCGCTGAAGCGGGGGCCGTGGTGAGTGTTCCTCCAGGGGTGAAGGAGGTCAGGTTGGCTTCACTGACCTTGAGGCACGACGGCTTGGTGAACGATGACGAGCGTTTCGCGGTGCTGGCGATCGATGGAGGGCAGGTCGAAGGTAATGACCTCATCGTGACCCGAGGCAGTGGCCACGGGGTGGCGGTGGTCAACGGAGGAAAGATCAATTTGCAAAGAAGCACCGTCACCGATTCCGGTTGGGACGGAGTGGCGGTGACCGGACCGGGATCAAGCGCGGTCCTTTCGAAGGTGACCTGCGATCGAAACCTGCAGCATGGTGTGGATTTTTGGGACGGAGGATCGGGAATCGTGACCGACTCGGTCCTACGAGGAAATGGTCTCAACGGCCTCCTGTCTCTGAACGCGACCGATTCGGTGGTTTTGATCCGAACCACGAGCGAGAAGAATCGCGAAGTTGGAGTCTACGTCTCGGGTGGAGTTGCGTTGACTCTGCAAGATTGCCGAATCAGCGGCAACTTTCTCGGAGGGGTGTTTCTGGGGGGCGGTAGCCGCAAGGTCCGGATGGAGCGAAACGAGGTGACGGAAAATGGTGAGGCTGGAATGGTCGTTGAAAAAGGAGTGGAGATTCTTTCGGAAAAGGAAAATCAAGTCAGGGCGAACGAAGGGCGTCAAATCTGGCTCGAAGCGGTTTTGCCGGAGCCTCCGGACGTTGAAACCGGCCCGCCCCCTCCGGCACCACCACTGGAGGTGCCAAAAAAGGACTGAGCTCGGTCGCAAAGGAGTTTTGTCAGAACGACCGCTCCCATTGGAGGCGGAAACGGACTTTGGAATCATCTCCGTTCGCCGGGTCATCGATGTCGAGAAGCGAAAGGTCAGCGTTCAGTTTGTTACGGTGCCCGTCGAAATACCAGTTGGTTCCAAAAGTCCACTCCCGTTGGGTGTTTCCTGAGAGGGATGTATCGGGGTCCACCTGGGCGAAGCGGAGAACGAACTCCAGAGGCTCCGGGACCCATGGGCAATATTCCGACGGAAAAGTTCCGAGTTGGGCATAGCCCCCAAAGATCGTGTCCTCTTTGGCGGTCGAGCGGTTCCTGACTTCCTTCACATGAAGTTCCTGTTGCCATGACCATCCCCGGTAGTGGGCTGCAGTTTCAAACATCAATTGGCTGAGACGGTAGTCGGCTGCTCCGTATCCCGGGAGTTGACGCCCGCCAGAGCTGGAAAAACGCGTGAAGGGGGTGTGGCCTTGGACCGCTGCAAGGGTCACTGAAGAAAGAAACTCTCTGGAGCGTTTGAGATCTGATTGACTGAACGCAAGTTCCTTGCCCTGAGGGTTCCATTGCCATCTTCCCAGCCAGAAACCACTCTCGCCATCGTATCCTGCTCCGCGGCCCCGGCCGGTCAGGTATTCAATCCAGACGCTCGAATCGAAGGCTTTTCCCTTCCAGAAACGAAAATAAAGGCTGGTTCCCAGTTGTCGATCGACGGTGAACCAATAATTGGAGATGGACCGTTCGACCAGTTGTTGTTTTCCGGAGGAATCGACCCGTTCCCGGGAGAAGTCGGACTTCCATTGTCCAAAGCGGAGACGAAAGTTGTCGGTAAACGCATAGGTGGCGCGGAAATCAAGGAGGGTTTCAGTGGGGAAGTTGTATTCAGAGTAGAGGGTGAAATTCTTCGAAAAAAGGGTTCCCCCTCCTTTGACGCGTCCTCGGCGAAGGTCGAGATCGCCCTCGCCCCCCTGCGGGCGTTGCAAGGAGCTGACGCCCCGAATGTCGCCTGGTAGATTCGTGGTCCGCCATTGGTAGCGAAAGCCGAGCCAAAGGTCGGCGTGAGGACGATCTGACTGCAGGCGCAATCCTTTGGTGTTGTCATACCAAAGGCGGGGATTCTTGAGAAGAAGGTGACGGGAGTCGCCACTCTCCAAAGTCGGGGTCACCGGCACGGTCGCCTCTTTGAGACCCAGGCTCCGATCCGGGCTGGCCCACGGTCTTGTTTCCTCAAGAATATTCAGTGGGGAGCACCAGTCGCCCGCGTTGCCCATGGCGGCGGGTGAGGAGTCTCTCGGAGCGCTTTCGCGCCCGGTGGCTGCCGTGGTGACCAAAACGACCAGAGTGGTTGGAAGGAGGAAGGAGTAGCTCGGATTTTTTATCATTGGACTGTGGGTTTGTCTGACGTCCGACGAAACCGGTGGCGAAATCGTGGCGGTTCCGTCACATTCGCAGGACTTCGCCGCCGACTATGTGACGGAATAGCCCCACTTCAGAAAAGATAGGGTGACACTTTTGTCACAAAATGCGCAGGCTCGGGCCTCAGATTAAGGCCGTGGGATGCTCGCAGTCGGTCTGATTCACCGTTCGGAAGGCTCTCCCAGCAAGCGGGACAAGGGTGCGGGCAAACGCTGTCTTGACGGGGAAAGGAGAACTCTGGGGTCGATGATTCCGTTGGAATGATGGGACACTGTTCTGTCGAACTTGATCGTTTGTGTGAGTCAAGTCCAAAGGTTGCTTCTTGCGTGACGGGAAAGACACAAAATATGGCTGACTTCGGGAATTGAATCAGGTTTTCTCGAACCGCGCATCATTAGGTGATGCCACAGCACAAAAAGCAATGATCACACTACTTCAGATCCTAGGGGCCCTCGGGGTATTTCTATTCGGCATGAAAGTCATGTCGGAGGGGGTTCAAAAGTTCGCCGGAGCGAAGATGCGGGCCGCTCTCTCTTCCATCACCGGAAATCGTTTCAAAGGGGTCCTGACCGGCTTGGTGACGACAGGCTTGGTGCAGTCGTCGTCCGCCACCACGGTTTTGGTGGTGTCCTTTGTCAATGCCGGCCTCCTGACCCTGGTGGAATCGATCGGGGTGATCATGGGAGCCAATCTTGGCACGACCCTGACCGCATGGATCATTGCGGCGGTGGGCAAATTCAGCGTGGCCAAGATCGCGGTCCCAATCATCGGGGTGGGCTTCCCTTTCTTTTTTGTGGGGAAAGGAAAATTCAAATCTTTCGGGGAATTCTTGGTCGGTTTTGGTCTGTTATTCTACGGCCTTGGATTGCTCAAGGGGGCTGTTCCTGACCTCAAGTCCGGTATCAAAGGGGATGAAGAGACTATCGCCACCATTCGCTACTGGATCGACCTGCTGGGCAATAAGGGTTATCTGAGCTATCTTCTTTTCACCTGTGCTGGCGTGGTGCTGACCTTGGTGGTGCAGTCGTCCTCGGCGGCGATGGCCATCACCATCACTTGTGCGACTCAGGGTTGGTTCGGGAACGATCCTTATGAGGCCTTCAAGATTTCCGCTGCGGTGGTGCTCGGGGAGAACATCGGAACGACAGTCACGGCCTGGCTTTCATCGATCGGCGCCTCGGTGGATGCGAAGCGAGCGGCGAGGGCGCATTTCCTCTTCAACGTCATCGGAACCCTCTGGATGATGGTGGTCTTTCTGGGGTTCACCGCTTTGGTCTGGAACGTGGCGCAGCACCTTCCGGAGGGCTTCAAGTCCGCCAAGGATGACTTTGCCGCCAGCGAGATTGCCTTCGCCACCGCGATCTTCCATAGCATGTTCAACCTGATCAACATCTTGGCATTGGTTTGGTTCGTGCCGCAGATTGCTTCG
>JALQTQ010000077.1 GCA_023263995.1 Akkermansiaceae bacterium
CCCGGGGTGCCAAGGTAGTTGTTGACCGGGGTGGTGACGTCGGGGTCAAAGGCGGTGGCCGCAAAGGTGACGTAACCCAGAGCCGGGAGAGTGGTTTCGGGGAGGGTGAACGAGCGGTAAACCGACTGGTTGTCGGTCAGGAGCCACCCCCCGATTTCGAGTGGGGAGGCGGTGGTGTTGTGGAGTTCGATGAAATCGTTGGTGGAATTGCTTGAGACTTCGTTGATCACAAGGCGTTGGTCGGTCAGTGGTCCGACGAGGCCCGGTGAGCCGTCGTAAAGAACGCTGGGAGCCCAACTCTCGGGGTTGCTGGGATCGCCGGCAAGATCTGCGCGTTCCAAGCTCGACCCGTCGCCATCGGGTCGCGACGGCCAAGCCCCGGCATCATTGTAAGTGAAGGAAGAAATGACGCTTCCATCCGCAGCAAGGAGAGTCAGGGTTTCTCCGTCGTTGTTCAACGAGCCAGTGTAGGTGCCGATAATCCGGTCGGCGAGGTCGCTGCCGTATCGCACGGCAAACAGTTCGGGATTGCGCAGCACAAGCGCGAGTTCTCCCGGTTCCAAGACATGGAGATCCGAGGTGAACGAGATGCCGTCGGTGAGGGAGATTCCGAAGAGATTGATCGGGGCAGAGCCGACGTTTCGGAGTTCGAGAAATTCGAATTGCTCGGGATCGGTGAGATCAGCCGGGTTGGCTTCGAAGATTTCACCGAAGGTGGCCTCTCTCGGGTGATAATTGATTTCGCTGATGACGAGGTTGTTTTTGCTGGCCGCCTGTTCGACGAGGAAGACGCCGGTGGTGGCGGCGGACCAATTTGAGCCATTGCGGATTCGGGCGGTCAGTCTACTGGAGGCATCGAGGGCGAGATTCGCGCGAGAGACGCTGGCGGAGAGATCCACCCCCAAGTCGTTGCTGCCGAGCGAGGCGTTGTGGACCTCGATCGCCAGAACGTTGGTGCCCTCGCGCAATTCTCCGGGCGCGAGGGGGTGGCTGTGTTCCAGAAGGGTGGTCTCACTGGCTCCTCCGGAGGCGAGATCGGCGTATGTGACCGTGCCTCCGGGCATGTTTTCCCGATAGATTTCGCGTCCGTTGAGGTAAACGATGACCCCGTCGTCGCACACCATCGAGAAATCGAAGGTGGCCGCGCCCGAGGCCTTGCTGACCTCGAATTCCTTGCGGAAGTAGGCGGTGGAAATCCGCCCGGACGGAGAGACCAGGCTGAAAACGGTGTTGGCGGTCCGCCCGCTGATTGCGGTGGCGGTTTCCCCGGCGAGAAGCCCCTGACCGGTCGGCCACGAGGAGTCGTTGAAATCAGGATGCTTCCAATCATCGCTGTTGTAGGAAGGATTTCCGACAACAACACTGCTATCCGACTGGGCGAGGCCGCTGTTGAGGTAGTTCCAACCGGTCGATTCGAAGGAAAAGAGCGGCTCGGGGACACCGCCGGGGGTCAGGCTGATGGCCTTTGGACTGATGCTGCCGTCGGAGAGGCGCGGGTCGCTGCCGTCGTTGGTGTAGTAGATCGTGCCTCCCTCGCCGGTGAGACCGAGGGTGTTTCCCCCTCCCACGTATCCTCCGGTCGACGCTTGTCCGTTGATTTCAAAAGTAGGAGCGTCGACGGTCGGGTAGAGCCCGGCACTGCGGAGGTTGTTCACCACGTTGTTGCTGCGGACATTGAAGTAGGAGTTGTAGAGGCGGTTTTGCTCGGTGAGCCAGTCGTCGCGGTCGTAAGGGGTGGTCTGACGGTGGTCGCCCCAGCGGGCCGATTCGGCGATGATCGCCTTGTCAATCGTGGAAGCGTGCTTTTCCCACCGGGCCCGGCATTTTTCCGGGGTGAGGGCGCCCTCTCCGGTGAAGTGCCGGTAAGCGCGGTCGGCAAAGCGCTGGCGGTATTCCGGCATGCTTTCCAGGGTCGAGCGAACGTTCATCGGGTCGAGGGGAACGATGGTGTCGGTGGGGCTCTCGAGAACCCGTTCCCCATCCCATGAGTAAAGGCGCCACGGTCTCATCTCGGTCGGGTCCTCGAAAGGACCGCCCCCGGCCGCCCGCCAGTTGCCATCAACCTTGAGGTCACGGTTGCCGCCGTAGCGCTGGATGATCTGGAAATCGATGTAGGAATCGATGTCGATGACCTGTTGGATCTCCTCCCAGTTTTTAGTGGTGACGATCGACCGCATGGCATTCCACGCGGTCGAATTGCCGGAGACGATCGTGGTGCCATTTCGGGCGTCGATGAAGTCGCTGTCGCCTCCGTGGTAGTTGGCGTAATGTGCGTTGTCTTGTCGCTCGCAGACGTTGTGGAGTCCCCAGTAGAGGCCGTTGACAAAGACGTGAGCGAGGAAGCCTGCCCCGGCGTCTCGATGGCCCATGTCGAAGAGGCTTTCGCGCATCCACTGGTCACGGATCATCGAGGCGCGGGAGCGTTGTCCGGAGTCGCGGTGGATCCACGAGTTGTTGTATCCGGCACGCAGGGCG
This sequence comes from Akkermansiaceae bacterium, assembly GCA_023263995.1. Classification (GTDB taxonomy): domain Bacteria; phylum Verrucomicrobiota; class Verrucomicrobiia; order Verrucomicrobiales; family Akkermansiaceae; genus SW10. The sequence continues at coordinate 2,476 of JALQTQ010000077.1, forward strand.
ATCGAGTTGAAGTTGGTCACATCGACGTTGGGAAAGAGAGCCTGGAGGAGTCGTCCGGTCCCGTATTCTTCGCGGAAGCGGAAGGAGAGCGAGTGTTTTGGAGAGGAACCAGGATTTCGACTCGCCCCGCCCTGCACGCGGAGCCCGCAATATTCCTGGAAGTCCGAGCGGTCGTCGTTGAGGCCGGGAATGAATTCGGCCGAACAGGTGCGTTCCCAGGCGATCCCCTGCTGGGTGGAATTGGCGTAGATGGTCACGAAATCCTGAGGGGGCATCGAAATGGAAATCGTCGGGGCCTCCCGCATGCCCACAAGCATGGCTTGGGCCACGGTGAGGCCATCGTGACCGCTGGAAGGAGTGGTCGAGCGGGTGATGTCGGGGTCCATGTTGTAGTCGCCCGAAGACAGGTTGCCATATCCGGCGGGTTGGGTCTGTTGGAGAAATGGGGTGTTCAAGCCGGCGGGGTCGGTGCCATCCGGGTTGGCATGGTCGATGTCCAGGAGGAGGTAGGTGTGGGCCTGTTCGCGGCTCGGGGAGAGCCCGGGGGCTTTGGCGGCAGAACGGACCACGGTGGTGCGGTTGATTTGGAAGGGCGAGGAGTAGATGGAGGCTGAGGCGGTGGGGGTGCCATTCGAGGAAAGGGGGGGATTGCCGTCGGTGGTGTAGTAAATGGTGGCCCCGGGGGTTGTGGTCGTGAGAAGAATGGTCTGGGCCGACTGGTAGAGGCCGCGTCGGGGGGACACGGTGATCTCGTCCACGCGGGCGAGTCCGGCCGGATCGTTGGCGGCACCTGGAGTGGGGGTGGTAAAGAAGACCGGGAAACCGCTGTCCGGATGCAGTCCGTAAGAGACATCGGGTGACTGCTCGGGGTAGGGTGTGCCGGAGGGACCGAATTCCGCAGCCACCGTTAGGTCAGGCCGGAGGAGAGCGAGGTATTCCCCGACTGCGGACAGCCGGAAGTTGGTGCGGAGGTTGCCGTTGCTGTCGGGAATGCCATCGCCACTGGCAAGGACCACCAGATAGCCGTGGGCGGGGATGACGGTGCCGGCCGGAAAAGTCCAGGCGGTGGGATCGCCTGGGGAGTCGGTGAGGTGCCATCCCCCTAGGTCTTCGTCGGTGCCGGTCGGGTTGTGAAGCTCGATCCAGTCGTCGAAGGTGCCGGGCAAGGCGTTGGGCACTGCGATGGTATTATTGGAAGCGAGAAACTCCGTGATAATGACGTTCGCAGGGGCAATGGCGATCGACAGCAGGGCCAGAAAAAGGGACAAGCGGGTCATGGCGTGTGGGTTCACCACGCTAGCCCTTCTGAGCGGGTGATAAACAAAAAACGTCGGTCAACCGGGCGGATGGAAAGCGGTTGAGGCCCTGGGGGAGCTCCCTGCCTGCCCGGGAACTGACGGCTTAGCGCTTGGCGGTGCCCACTTTTTGCAGGGTGGCCTTGCGATAGAAGGCCACAGCCTCAGCGATGGCTTTGGCTAGGGTACGCTGGTAATTGGGATTGTGGATGAGGTATTTCTCGCGCGGGTGGCTCATGAAGCCACCCTCGAAAAGGATCGCCGGGTGCTTGATTCCGGTAAGGACGCTGTAGCGGGCGCGGCGGATCCCGCGGTCGGGAACCGTGAGGTTGGCCCGGGCCAGCATTTGGAGGCTGCCCCAGTGCACTGCTGTGGCGAGGGCGATGTTGGCGGAGTCCTGCTCGTTGCCCTGTCGTTTGACAAAGTCCGACTCCTTCAGCGAGCGGCCGTAGTGGGCCACCCCGGTCGGGGAGAGGGTAAAGGTTTCGATCCCGCGGGCCTCGGACCGTCCGCGTGTGCCCAAAGAATTGAAGTGGATGCTGATGAAGATGGCATTTTGGTATTGGTTGGCCATCCGGACCCGGTCCTGGAGGCTGATGAAAGTGTCTGAGCTTCTCGTCATCACCACCTTGAAACCCTTGCGCCGCAGGTTTTCGACGAGCATGCGAGCGACTTTGAGATTGTAGTCGGCCTCGGTGCCCAGGGAGTTGACCGCGCCGCCATCCTTGCCTCCGTGGCCCGGGTCGATGATGACGGTGTCAAAGGGCTTGGCTTCCTTGATCTTGTAGGGCCGGAGCACAGGATCAATCACCTTGAGGAGGTCGGTCACGGAGATGTGGTAAGAGCCGAGGGCAACGACATTGTGGCTGAAGATGAATTTCACGTTGTTCATCAGGACCTCCTGACTGCCGGCCCGAAATTTCATCGTGACCTCGGAATTCTGAAGGGTGATGGAGGTTCCCGAGACCGTCATGGCGGTCATCTGATAGAATTCTTTGACCTGGCTGAGCGGGACATACTTGTTGCCATGGTATTCCTTGACCGCCCATTCCACCTGTGCGGCCTGCACGGGCAGGAAAAGCACGAGGAAGATCATGACGGGGAAGAGGCAGGGAACCTTCATGAGAAATGTGGAAAAATCACCGGGGAGGGCTGAGAAGCTAGAATTGGGGCCAGGCGATGCCAAGTTGAAAAAGTGAAGGTGGATTCACTCGACTCCCGAGATCGTCAGCGACGGGTGCTCGATGGTGTCGCCGGGTTTGCGTCCGACGAGTTCGCCGAACAAGCGGGATTCGGGGGTGATCACGGTGAGCTCGCAGCCGAGGTATTCTGTGATCAAGCCACCGGCCGTCGGTCCGAGGAGGTAGAAACAGATTTCGCCCTCCTGGTCCACTTCCACGAGAGCGCCCGGGGCGATCTCGTCGTCGAAAGCGAAGGCTGGGAAGTCGAATGCCCGGAAGCGGGCCAGCGATTCCTCGGCCAAAGCGAGTTGTTTGCGCTGGGCGCTGGCCAGGTAGGCGGCCTCGATCGCCCGGGTGTCGTATTTTCCTTCCGAACGGGTCTCTTCGCCGCTGGCATTTTCGGTGGTCTCGGCCAGGGCGGACTTGAGGACCGCGATGCGGGATTCCTGCTGTGCGATGAGAGCAGGAATGACGTCGTTTTTGGTCATGAAAGCGCGCGGCGGGCCCGCACCGCCTTGGCAAATTCCTCGAGAACCTCCTCGGTGGTCTGCCAGTTGATGCAGGCATCAGTGACCGACTGCCCATAGGTCATGTCGTCAGAAATGCCTTGGTTTCCTTCCACCAGATTGCTCTCAACCATGACCGAGGCGATGGCCCTGGAGCCGCCGGCGATTTGTGCGCAGAGATTGGCGGCCACCTTGGGTTGGTTGCGGTAGTCCTTCAGCGAGTTGCCGTGGGAGCAATCGATCATGAGCTGTTCGGGCAGGCCGGTTTCGCGGAGGCGCGCGGCGACCGGGGCGATTTCCTCGGCGGTGTAGTTGGGGCCGCTCTTGCCGCCGCGGAGGATGAGGTGGCAGCAATCGTTGCCGGTGGTGGTGACGATCGCGGAAACCCCTTGTTTGGTCACCGAGAGAAAGTGGTGGGGTTTCGAGGATGCTCCGATGGCATCGAGGGCAATCTGGATCGAACCGCCGGTGCCGTTTTTGAAACCCACCGGCATCGAGAGGCCGGAGGCCAGTTCACGGTGGACTTGGGACTCGGTCGTGCGGGCCCCGATGGCCCCCCAGGCAATCAGATCGGCGTAATATTGCGGCGAGATCGCATCGAGAAATTCGGTCCCGGCTGGAATGCCCATTTCGGCCAGCTTGAGGAGGAGTTCGCGGGCGAGGCGCAGTCCGCGGTTGATATCGAACGAGTCGTCCAGTCCGGGGTCGTTGATCAGGCCCTTCCAGCCCACGGTGGTGCGGGGTTTTTCAAAATAGACCCGCATCACGATGAAGAGGTCGTCGTGATGCTTTTCAGCGGCTTGCTTGAGCTTGGCGGCGTATTCGAGCGCCGCTTCCGGATCATGGATCGAGCACGGACCCACCACGACCAGAAGTCGGTCGTCCTCTCCCTTCAGGATTTCGGTGGTTTCCTGCCGGGCCGAGGCCACTAGGGCGGCGGCCGATTCGCTGAGGGGCAGTTGGTAGGCGAGGACTGCCGGGGAGATGAGCGGATGAATTGCTTCGATGCGGAGGTCGTCTGTCTTGGTGGTGGCCACGGCCCGAGTCTTGGGAGGTTTTTTCAGAAATACAAGAGTGGAGGTTTGTCAGAGGAAAGGAAAGGGGGCAGGCTGGCCGGGATGCCTCAAAGACCGAGAAAAGGGCCGCCACTCAATCGCGACCTCACTGCCGGAATGGTTCCGGATGCGGCCTGCAACTTCGTGGATTCGACCGGTGACCTCGAACTCGACGAGCGCATCCTCGAGCTCGCCAAGTCGGTGGGAGGGGTGAACGATTTCTGCCTGCTGGCTGAGATGATCGCGACCGCAGTGGGGATGGCGAGAGGGGTGGCGGACCACGGGGATTTCAAGCTGGCCAACCGCGCTCTCAAGGAAATGCGAAAGTCGTGCGAGGTTTTTCACGCCTTTCGCGGGCGCCCCAAGGTGGCCCTCTTCGGGTCGGCCCGAACCCAGCCGGACGAAAGAGCCTACCAGACTGCAGTCGAGTTCTCCCGTCGCATGGCCGAGGAGGGCTACATGACGATCACCGGAGCTGGTCCCGGGATCATGGCGGCGGGGAACGAGGGCGCGACCGCCACGAACAGCTTCGGGCTCAACATCACCTTGCCCTTCGAGGCCGCGGCCAACGAATTCATCGCGGGGGATCCCAAGCTCATCGATTACAACTACTTCTTCACACGCAAGCTGGCCTTTGTGAAGGAGGCCGACGCCGCGGTGGGGATGCCGGGCGGGGTAGGAACGCAGGATGAAATCTTTGAAGCCCTCACCCTGATCCAGACCGGGAAGGCGCGCCTGTATCCGGTCGTGTGCCTCGATGCCCCCGGCGGGACCTACTGGAAGTCCTGGAAGAAGTTTGTCTCGGAGCACCTCTTCCGGCTCGGGATGATTTCGAAATCGGATTTTTCCCTCTTCAAGGTGACCGATCGTGTCGAGGAGGCGGTTGCGGAAATCACCCGTTTTTATTCGAACTTCCATTCTTACCGCTACGTAGGCGACCGCCTGGTGATCCGGATTCAGACGGCTCTGACCGAGGCGGCAATGGATGATCTGAACGGGCGCTTTGCCTCGATGGTGAAATCGGGCCGCATCGAGGCCTGCGAGGCCCTGCCCGAGGAGGCCAACGAACCCGATCTCGCGAACCTGCCCCGGATCGTGTTCCGTCACCAGCGTCGTGATTTCGGCCAACTGCGGGAGTTCATCGATGTTCTGAACGGAGAAGAGGTGCAAGGCTGATGGCGAAGCAACGGGTCGATGCCTTGTTGGTGGCACGGGGTCTCTGTGACTCGCGTGAGCAGGCCAAGCGCCTCATCATGGCGGGCGAGGTCATGACGGGAACCGAGCGGATCACCAAGCCGAGCCAGAAGCTCGAAGACGATGCCGACCTTTCGGTCAAGGAGAAGCCGCGTTATGTGGGGCGCGGCGGACTGAAATTGGAAGGGGCTTTGAAGGAGTTTGGCCTCAATCCCAGCGGATGGGTTTGTGCCGATCTCGGGGCCTCGACGGGCGGGTTCACCGACTGCCTTTTGCAGCACGGAGCAGTCAAGGTTCACGCCATCGACGTGGGGACCAACCAATTGGTGTGGAAGTTGCGCAGCGACGAGCGGGTGGTTTCCAAGGAGCGCTTCAATGCGCGGCATCTCACCGTCGAGGATCTCGGGGAGCGGGTCAGGCTGGTGGTGATGGACTTGTCCTTCATTTCACTCACCAAGGTGCTGCCTGCCGCCTTTGAGATTCTCGCAGACGGCGGTTCGGTGGTGGCCCTGGTGAAGCCGCAGTTTGAACTCTCGCGCGAGGAAGTGGGGAAAGGAGGCATCGTGCGCGATCCGGAACTTCATCAGAAGGCGGTCGAGAAAATCCGCTCTTTTGTCGAAGACGAGCTAGGACGGGAGTGGATGGGGGCCATCACCTCACCCATCACCGGGACCGATGGCAATGTCGAGTTTTTGGCATGGATGAGGTGAAGAGAGTCCGCGAATCCTGCCAATTGCCGCCAATCTCTTTGACGACAATCTTTTGTTCTGTTTCTGATTGTTTCCCTGATCTGAGTGAGTCAGTCTTTACTAAGAAAAAGGAGGCGATTTTATCCCCCCCCAAGATATTCAAGACTTGGAGTCATTGGCGTATTTCGTTGGCCTTCTTAGGTGTGCTTGCCAGCGTTGATGCGCAAGTGGCCACCGGACCTCATTTGCCAACGATCACGGTGGAAACCACTGCTCTTGGTTTGCCAGAAGCATATTTCGTCGATGGTGATTTTCAGACGAGCCGCATTCTCCACGATCTTGACCAGAATGGTTGGTGTAATCTCTGGCGTGCCCTCTTTGAGGTTGATCCTGCGCAAATGACAAGCACCTCCGATCTCGACCAGGATGGCATGACCGACTATTGCGAGATGATTTTGATGCAGAATCCCCGTTATCCTGATCCCTTGCCCCGAAACCGGCCGCCGGTTGCTCGAGCATCTTCGCATGGATCTTACGGAGCTTCGTGGGCAGAGAAGGCGGCGCTGATTAAGGAAGGACTGCAAGCGACCTTGCGAGCAAAAGAAGCTCCCCCAATTCATCAACAGGCCCCCGCCGATGTCCTTGCCGCCACCGAGGGCTTGTCCTCGTCCTTTCAGGCACCGGAGTTTCCCGACCAGTCGGCGGGACACCTTTACGACAGTCACTCGGCTCGGATCACGCGGGCGGATGCGCTATGGCCGGGTGGTTCCGTCCCATTTGAAGATGCGACCGGGGCCAGCCCGCTACCGCCCGACAATCCACTGCCGAAGATCGGAATTTGGGATTAAGGTTTGGTATCGAATACGAGAACCGGACTAGCCGGCCGGGTTTTTGAAGGGCCCGGGCAAACACTGGGGCCGTTTGAGGCACCGCACTTCGTGGCAATGGCGGAAATTATCGGCCTTGGCGATCAGGATCCGGCGAATCCGGGCAACCACCAGGACCGTCAGGGTCTGGCGTGGGAGGCCGAGTTGGAACTTTACACCGATGCCAATGATTACGAGGGAATGACGGAGGCCGCCAGGCACGATCCCGCCAACGCCAAGTTTGGAATGAGCTTTTCCAACCACTCCTACAGCCCGGGTGGGATGGGTTTATCTCTCCAACCAGGATAGTTTTCGGTGGTGGGGCCCCTTGGTCTTGGAGAAAACGAGGAAGACCCCGAGTTCGGAGCCTACACCGTCAACTCCCCCGCCATCGATTCGATTGTCTATCACGCCCAGACCTACCTCCCGGTTTTTAGTTCGGGAAATAGTGCCAACCAAGGTGGCCCCGTGGATGGACAGACCTACACTGCGGTGGTTTTGGTGCCTGATCCCTCAAATCCCGGTCAAGTCATTCAAAATCTCCTTCCGGGCCAGACCGCTCCACGGGCCGGAACGGCTGGGCCTCCGCTCTACCCAGATCCCAATGGGGGCAATCCTGACCCTGACTTCCCGAACCCGGAAGAGGTGAATCAATCCCTCGAACAGGATTTTGCCATCGGAAAAGGGATCGGCCCAGGACTTGATACCATCAAATCGACCGGAGTGGCCAAAAACAACCTGACAGTCGGTGCCATTTACACCGCCTCGGACGAGGTTGATCCCCAAGCTGAATCGGTGGGCTTGAGTCACTTTTCCTCGCGGGGACCGATTGATGACGGGCGGGTGAAGCCTGACTTGGTGGCTCCGAGCACCTTTGAACCGATCCCACCCGGCGGCTTTAATTTCGGGGGGACTTCCAGTGCCGTTCCAGCGGTCGTGGGCACCTTGGCACTCCTTCAGGAAATCAACGCCGACAGTGCGGGACCCCGCTACCTCGCCTCATCGTGGAAAGCCCTGCTTCTGAATACCGCGATGGATTGCACCGACTTGTCTTATCTTCTCGAAGACGATCGGGGGACAGGGCCCGTTGTGAGCCGAGTGACCAACTATTTCGGGATCAAGCCGCAGGTGGCGGGGGCAACGGACAATCCCCCGTTGTTGGTGGGGCCTGATTACTTTTTTGGCTGGGGTTTGGTCGATGCCGAGGCAGCGGCCTCACTTTTGGTCAAGAATCTCCGGAGTGGTTCGGGAGCGGCTCACCTTTGTGAGCACACTCTTTTCGATCCGAGTGATGATGCAGACGATGCAAACAACCTGACGGTTGAGATCCCCGTTGAGTGGGACGGGGAAAGTTCGGAAATCCGAGCGATGCTTTGTTGGTCGGACCCACCTTTCCAGAATTTCTCACCGTCAGCCTTGGGGGAGGGGAACTTCGATCCGGAAGTCGATCCCGCAGACGACCCCACCGTGCCGAAGAACCTGGTGAACGATCTGGACCTGTGGATCGTGGATCCGAACGGGAACACCCATCGTCCATGGTGTTTGAACAAAGCCACCCCGTTCGCCCCTGCGACCCGTGATCCGAATGTGACCAACGATGTCGACAATGTGGAGCAGGTCGTAATCGAGAACCCGATTGCGGGCACCTACATTCTCAAGGTGAGCCACAAGGGAACCTTGAGCGCCAACGAGAAGGTTGTGGGAACTGAAACCTACCGGCAAGTCAGTGGGCGGGAGCAACATTTTTCCCTCTGTCTTTCCGGGAACTTCGACCCGGAGCCAGCCCGGCCCGGTTTAATCTTTCTAGAGCGGCTCCCTGAGACGGCGACCAGTGAGTATGTCACCTTTGAAATCGACGGTTTTGTCGGGTTGTATTACCAGCTTGAATCGTCCGAAGATCTCGTCAACTGGACCGACGAAGTGGAGGTAATCGGGCAGCAACTCCCGGCGATCCCCGTCACTGGTCAGGCTCCCTTCACCGTCACCATTCTGCGCGAGCCGCTGCGGGATGCTCTCTTCTACCGGATCAAAGAAATCACCCCACCGAACTCCAATTAGCCCATGAAGATCCTCTCATTTTTTTTGTTTCTCTGTGTTGCCCTTCCGGGTTCTGCGGCGGTGATTTATCGGGCAACCGACATTCGTCTGGGGTCGGCGATTGGAGGACCGTATGGGGAGGCCACCCGGGAGATTGACGTGGATGGCGACGCGGTCACGGACTGGGCCATTGAGTTTAGAATCATTGGTCTGAATCAGTTTATCTTTCTTTCGGATGACGGCAGCAACCGATATATTTTTCGATCAAGAGATAGATCTGGCGGGACAGAGCCCGCTCCACTTGATGAGGAGTTCCTAATCGATGGGCATCTTGAGGGAACAGATTTTCGATGGCTGTCGATTACCGAAGCGACCAATCCAATTTTTGTCCAGACGTCGATCAACGACGGCGGGGTATTTGACCCTGGCTCGTTTCACGAGATCACCGCCTTCTTCGGATTTGAATTCGAGAGGCTTGGCGACACCCATTACGGCTATGCCGAGGTGACAGGAATCAACGGCGATGGCTTGATCATTTCCGGCCTCGCCTGGGAGTCCGAGCCTGGAGTGGGGATTCGGGCGGGTGCGATTCCGGAGCCCTCGAGTTTTGTTTTGCTGGCGGTGGGGATCTTGGGTGTGCTGGTGTGGAGAAGACGCCCGGTGCTTTGAAGTGCTCGGCCAGGTGATCGTTCTCTGCTCCGGCCCCGGCCCGCCAAAAAAGAAAGCCCCGCAATCGCGCCGGGTGATTGCGAGGCTCAAACGAAACGGGTCTCCGAATTAGTTCTCGCCCTGAGCCTTGGTGTAGGCGGGGGCACCTTCGAATTCGCCGAGGTGGCGCAGCATCATGACGCCCGAGAGGATGAGGGCCATCGGGTTGGCCTTGTCTTTCCCGGCAATATCGGGGGCGGAGCCGTGGACGGCCTCGAAGAAGGCGGCATCGTGTCCGATGTTGGCCTTGGTGGCGACGTGGATGGAGGAACGGCCCTCCGATTTGGCGAGTTCAAAGCCGAAGCGGGAAATTTTTTAGGTCCCTTTGTGGGAGATGAGCTTGAGGCATTGGGAAACGTCGGGAGTCTGATCGTGTTCGATTCCAGCATAGAGGTCTTCGACATTTTCCCGGACCACCGCGAGATCAATGCCGCGTCCCGAAAAGGGGGTGATGACACCGGGAAGCTCGCGAACCAGTCGGATGTTGGCGAAGGCCTCGAAGAGCTTCCGCAGGGTGACGTTGGCGCTTTTGCCCCCGTAGCCAATCGGGGTTTCCAGCGGGCCTTTGAGCGCGAGCTTGGTGGAAGCCAGCGATTCCATGGTCTCCCGGGCCACGCCGGAAGCGATGCCCTTCTCAAAGACCTTCTTGCTGGCTTCGGCGGTTTCCCAGGCAATTTGGACCCCGGCGGCTTCGATGACGCGTTGGGCGGCACCCACCACTTCGGGGCCGATGCCATCTCCTGGAATCAGGGTCACGGCATGTTGGGTGGTTTGTTGAACGGAGGTGCGACGATCCAGAGTTTTTTGCTTGATGGTGGTGTTTTGCTTTGAGTGCCCGAACCCTCCTTGCTCTGCAAGGGCAAGTCCGACCCGCACGAGGATTGTAATGGAGCAGGGCACCTACACTTGAGGAAGGCCAATGATTTGTTCGAGATAGGCCTGATCAAGGACGGCGTAGATGCGTTTGCCTCGGATCGGTTCCTTGGATCGGACTGTTTCTGTCTTCAGTAAGTTGAGAGCCAGGCGGCGCATCGTCGATAGGTTTTGCGCAGCATGGCCACTGCGAGCCCGGCACTGATCCTCACCAAAGACCACATCGAGAACCCAGTGGCAGCTGTTCTCGATACCCCAATGACCCCGACTGCACTCCAGGTGACGGGCCGCACCGGGTTCCAGGCTGCTCAGATAGTAGCGCGTGTCCCGGCGAGTGGTCCCGTTGCTCAGAGTCGCTTCGCTTTCCACCCTGACTATACTTTGTAGGCCCAGCCACTCGCGGCGCATTTTTCTTGGCAACCAGTCGAGGTAGTTGGTCACGGTGCAAATTCGTTTCTCGATCCGTCCATGCCCCTTGTCCACCTCCTC
>JALQTQ010000078.1 GCA_023263995.1 Akkermansiaceae bacterium
AGCGGAAGGTGCCGCTTTCGGGATCCGCCGGACCTGCGGCGAGGCCTTGCGAGAAGCCGTTGGGCGTGGTGCCAAAGAAGTTCTCCACGCCGTTGCCGTTGCCGTCACCATCCGGATCGCTCTCCAGACCAATCACACCCGGGTCCGTCTCGCCGGGGAAGAAGCGATCGATCCAAGTCGCGAAGGGTCCACCCTCCATGTTGAAGAGCAACTGCGGTTCAGCCCCGGTGTCCTCCATGCTACCCATCCACAGAAAACTGCGGGCGTCGGGTCCTTCCGCATCCGATTTGATCCCGAGGTAAAGCTTGCCTCCGAGGGCGTTGTTGATCGCCGTCGTCAGGGCCGCGCTGGTGAAGCTGATCCCACGATCATCGCCGCCGGTTTTCGGGGTGAAGGGGACCGTGGCAACCGTCGTTCCCTCCGGCCAAGGCTGGGTGGCCTCGTCCCAGTCCGCATCGAGGACAAACAGGGTGAAGGTCTGTTCCAGCGACGAGGTGTTGCTTTCCGAACCCACCGGGGAAAGGACCAAGGTGGAGTATCCCGTTGCAGGCGAAGCAGTAGAAAGATCAAAAGTCAGATAAGTGCGGAAATACCTGCCAGCACTGACCGGACCCACCGCCAAATCGGTGACCGCATTTCTGCTGAGAGGGTCCGGCGTGCTGGAGTCACAGCGGCTGTCGTAGACGGGTGTGAGAAGCTCGCCCGAGGCGGTGGCACCGGACAAAAGCACACCGACGGCGATCGGTAGAATGTGGAAGCAGGAGAAGGTTGGTTTCGTCGATTTCATCGGTTTGCTCATCAAGATTGCGGGAGGCCCGCGGGAACGCACGCGCGACCCCGTTCCCGACGGGAAAACTAGTCAGCCCGATGATCCCACGCAATACGTTCTGGCGTTTTTAATTTCGCTTTTTGCGTCGATTGCTTGAGGATTGTGCATGAAATACCCGGCGATCGATGAGGTTTGCGGGTCGTGATTTTCGAGGCTCCCGGTGGGATGGCAGGTTTGGCTCGCCGCTCCACTTGAAAGCCTCATCTGATTCGGAGGCCTCTTATTTCCGTGGGCCGTCGCCGTTCCCGCTCTTTCGCACCGCTCTGATCTCGGCGGGGTCGGCCTTGCGCTTGAGGGTAGCCGGCGAGGTGATCGCCACCACCGTTCCATCGGCTTGGTGGCCGAACAGCGTGCAGGTGAAGCTCTCCACTTCGGCTCCCAGCGGAACGGTGAACTCCCAGGGGAACTGCTTTTTCTGAAGGCGCATCTCTCCATGTCCGCTTCGATAGACCATTTCCACCTTGGTGTAATCGTGCTTGTGGTATTCGAGATAGACGTAAGCGTAGCACTTCTCCGATCCAAGGTTCAGCACCATGGCGCGTCCCGCAGCGCCCCGCAGGTCAAGCAAATCAAGATCCCAGGCAGCCGTCGCGTCCAGATCCGCGATCTTGTTCTGAAAGGCCGGTATGACCTTGAGCCCTTTGACAACGAGGGCCGTCAGGCCACGGGCCTTCACGGGCACTCGCATGCGGCCCCCGACGAGGGTTGTGGACGTCTCATTCCCGTCAGAGACGATCTCAACTTCATAACTTCCCTGGGCCATGCCGGGAAGCAGATCGTCGCGCAAGATGACCTCGGCGATGAGGTCGCCTTGCGATTCATTCATCAAAGCCAGGTAAAAATCATTGGTCCCGCGGGCGGTGATGAAGTTGATTTGGTCCGGAACCTGCAGAAGCCCCTTGGGCATCCAGAGCAGGGCATCATCACGCCCGAAGAAAGTGCCCTGCATCGCCCCGTATGCTTTGTTCTGCATGTAGGCATAGCCTTCGCTGTAATTGTAGGGAAAATCGATCCGCCCGCCGGAACGCACGTGGGCGTCGGTCACGAGGTAATCCACCAGCATCGATAGCATGGGTAGAGGGTGATTGTAGTGAAAGGAGGAGACGCTCTGATCCTTGTGTCCGACCAACGGGAAATCCTCCTTTTCGTAAGCCGTGGTGCGCGCCGTATTGATGTGGTATCCGGGAAAGTTGCGGTAACGCCCGATGATCGCAGAGCGGGCGATGGCCATCAGGTAGTCATCGCCAGTGAGATACCCGATCTTGAGCATCCACGGTGCGTGGTTCGCCATGAAGATGGCCCGATGCCCCGCACTGGTCCCGGAAGACTCCGGAGTCAATCCGATCGCCGACAATCGCCATGCTGGAACGCTTTCTTCAGGAAGGAGGACCCGCTTGTGGCCTTTTTCCCGCAGATACCAATATTCGGGGGCTTGTCCGCCCTCATTGACTGTGACTGTGGTATCTGGAATGGCCGGGCTCATCCAGACGAACTGGGCGTAACGGCGGGCCGTAGCATGGGCCGCCTCGAGGAAGCGTTCTTCTCCCGATGCCTCGAACAACATCAACAGGTCGATGTAACGGGGAACAAATCCCGTCCAAAAAAAGGCCCCGCCCGGAGCATCGGGATCCTCGAAGCCGATCTGCGGCGTGTTGACTCGCTCCGCGAGGTAGCGGTCCGCTCCTTGGATCGCTTTTTGGAGATGTCTTTCATCTCTCGTCGTGATGAAAAGACTCAGGGCATTCCACCAGGTATCTCCCTTGTCCGGCACGTCGAGATTACGGATTCGAGATCTCATCAATTCCTCTTCCGCGAGGGTCTTGAACAACGGAGTGGCCCGATGAAACATCGCATACAGCGAAGCCAGTTCACTGACTGGCGAGGCCGGCCCATCGAGGCGGTAAGAGGGGGATTGAATCTTTTGCGTCTCGTCCGTGCTGAACAGGAATTTTCCTCGAGAGAGCATGTATTCCATGTAGGGCCGGGCCCGGTGCTCGAACATCGTCTCGTCGTCCAGGACAATTGAGAGGTCGAGCGGATCGATGCTTGAAACATTCTTCACGGTCCCCGGCGCATCGGTCGAATAGTTGCAGCCCTTCTGGTCTTCCCGAAACAGGCTGTAGTCGCTCATGATGTAATCCCGAAGGTTGTCGATGGTGCGATTCAGGGAACCCAGGGCATTGTTGCGGTAGTCCTTGAACCCGTAAATCTCCCGGGCGATCTTCTCCTGAGCGTCGGTCGAATCTCCGCCAGTCAGGAACAGGTGCATCGCAAAGTGGAAAGGCTTGCCCGCTTCCATCTTCGATCCCAGCCCCCCAAGGGCGGGAGCGAAGAGCATGGCGCGGGCTCTTCCCTTCACATCTCTCACCGCAACCCCAAAACGGGAGTTGCTGCTGAGCGGCAAGGGATCGAAGGGATACTCCCCGGGGTCCGCAACCACTCCGGTGGTCACTCCCTCTTGTGTCACGAATGCTGAGGGAACCGGACAGCGGAATGCCAGAGTGAGATGGCTGTGTCGGGGAAAGCGCTTCTCCTGCCAGATCAGCGGTTGCCAAATTTCGTCGGCCTCGATGAGGCTGCAGGCGGGGGCACCCACATACCCAACCGAGTAGTATCCGTCCTTCGATGGTTCCAGATGGAAGCTGAGCTTGGGATAGGCTTGGCCCGGTTCCAGCTCCACCAGCGCCGAAAAGGAAAACAGGCCGTGCTTCCCAAAGAGATACCTGACGCCCCCGGGAATGACGGTATGAGAAACGGGAGAGATCCAAAAGGCGGGGGCCGCCTGAAAGATGTCAGGGGTGCGACCCTCGGTGTCCCCCTTCAGGATGGAGGCATCAAAACCGTCACCCACCATGTCATGGCCGACCTGAGATTGAAGCAGGTTGGCTTTGGCAGGATCGGCCGCTTTCCAGCTGGGAATCGTGTACTTGACCTCGCTTGTCGGTCGCAACGCCAACTCGGGGTCCGCGGGGTTGTATAAGACCACGAAATCCAGGGTGAACTCGACGCTCTCTCCCCCTTTTTCCGTGACCGTGACGCTGTTACTGCCCTTGAGGTCGACACGAAAGCGGTCATTTTCCAAGCCCTGCCCCACGCACCAAGCGGGGAGCAAAACCAAGATCTGCAAACAGGCAATGGCAGTCTTGGTCATCATTTCGATGTTAACAAAACCTCGGCTGCGGCTGCCATTCCAATGGATGGACTCAATCCTCCTGAGGAGGACGCCAGCTTTTCGTGGTTCCGCACGCGCGCCCCTCAACGGGCGCTGTTAGATCGACGGGATCTGCGGAAAGCAAGCAGCCCCATTCCGCCCAGCAAAAGTATCCCGCTTCCCGGTTCGGGAACGGGCGTGTAATTCAAAGTCGGCTCAAAGCCGGGGTCCTCGATGCTTCCAAACCATCCGAAGCTCCGGGCGTCCGCGCCCTCGAGATCGGAAGAGATCCCGAGGTAAAGATTGCCGCCCAAGGCATCGTTGAAGGCATTAGTGAGCTCCGCACTGCTGAATATGAGGTCGCCCGAGCTGTTTCCAGCGCTCGGCGTAAGGCTGGCAGACGCCAGCACAGTGCCCGTCGGTCCGGGCTGGGCAACCCCATTCCAGTCGGAGGACAGAACAAAGAGCGAGACCGTTTGGGCGACCGAAGAACTGTTGTTTTCGTTGGCCCCACGATCGTTGAGAATCAGGGTGGTGACGCCTGCCGCCGCAGTTTCACCCGACAGGTCGAAGGTGAGATAGGTGCGGAAGGATCTGCCGCTGGTGACCAAGCCAATGGCCAAATCAGAAGTTGAGGCGGTGCTGAGCGGATCAGTCAAGCTCGTATCACTCCGGCTGTCGAAGGTGGCAAGGACCGTTGCCGCTTGTGCCGAAGCACCCCAAGTGATGACTGCGAAGCCGGAAGACAGAAAGAAGAGCGTTTTCATTTTCATTGGTTTTGGAGTCAGGCTGAACGCCCGGTGATCTTTGAGCTAAATTAATCACGAAGAGGGTAGGAAGCTCATCCTCTCAAGCGCAATACGTTCTTGCGTTTTTTGTTTCGTTCTGAGCGTTGATGGCATCAGCCGGGCTCACTCGATCGGCACGTTCCCTCGCGGGTGATTCTCCCTCCGCGATTTCGAGAGGCTTCGTGTGGCATTCCCCGGCCCGCTTTTTGGACCTGCCGGAATCAATCATGATCGGCGAGGCGTCGATGAGCCTTGCGAAACGCCCCGGGTGCCTGGGCCATTTCCCGTTGGAACACTTCGGTCATCCGTTGGGGCTCGCCAAACCCACAGTGGTGTGCAATCTCGGCGATCGAGAGATTGGTCTCGATGAGCAGATCCTTGGCGCGCGCAAGGCGCACCCGCCAGATTTCTTTCTGGAGAGTTCGCCCGGTGGCCCGCTTGAAGCGGAGCTCGAGGGGACGACGTGACAGCGGAACTGCCGCCAGCACGTCGCTGACACCGATGGGTTCGACGGCATGCTCGCGAATGTAGCCCAGCGCCAGCCGCACCATTTCATCGCGAGTGGCGATGGTATCGGATGAGCGCCTCGCCACAACCCGTTGGGGTGGGAGCAGGACTTCGTTCGCCGTATTCCGTCGTCCCATCAGTTGGTCGAGCAAAGACGCGGCCTGGTAGCCGACCTCGGCACCGGGCAGGACCACGCTTGAGAGGGCTGGTTCGCAGAAGGGGCACACCAGATTGTCACCCCCGATACTGATCACGGCTGCTGCTTCAGGGATGGCAATGCCAGTCAGTCGCAACGCGTTGAGCAGTTCGAAACCGGTAAAGTCGGTTGCCGCAACGAGACCGAACGCCGGTTCCAGGCTTCTCAGCCAAGCAGCCGCTCTGCCAGCGACTTTCTTTTCCGCCCCCGGTCGGTGACCGCCGGGCTCCAGCTCAAGCGACACAAATTCCAGTCCGCGCTCCTCGGTCTCCGTCCGTGCACCCTCGAGACGATCACGGATATAAGATTCCGCGAAGTCGTTGCCCACAAACCCGATCCGCCTGAACCCGGCCTCGGCCAGATGCCCCGCCGCGAGTTGCCCCGCCACACGGTCATCCCAATTGACTCGCGGCAAACCCGCTTCGGGTGAAAAAGGCCCAACACAAACCACCGGCAGATCCAAGCCCAGAAGGAAATCCATTTCTTCCCTCGTGTGCGGGTAGGCAATCACCCCGTCGACCTTCAGTCCTTTCGGCCGTGCCCAACGTTCGAGATCCGCCCACGGGATGAGGGGCTGCCATGTGGTCTTCTCCCGAACATAGGTCCCGATCCCGTGCACGATCTGGCGTCGTGCAGTGTGTTCCACCATGGTGTAGACAAGAACCCTTCGGGAAAGTGGCATGCGTGAATCTTGAAGCCCTAGCGCCCTTGGCGAAATAAAAATCGGGAGAGCGTCTCAGGTCGACCTGCCCATCTTGCCCGACTTCCGCTCTGTCAAAAGCGGGTCGAATGTGCCCACGGCGCGACCATTCCACCATCACTCAAATCCTCGCCGCTTAGAACGAAGCAGGAAACGCTCAGGCGTATTGGCCTGTCGATCGGAACGTGCCAATCTCAACCAATCTGATCGATGCCTAAACCGTCGCATCGCCGCCTGGCCTTTTGCATCCCCGACGCCTCCGACCCCATGAAAGCAACGATTTCACTTGATGGGCTATCCCTCCCCCATGGGCGGGTCGAAGGGAATGTGCGCATGAGATAAAATCCGAGACTGTCACTTGATCAACACCGATGCATCCCGCCGACTGGACCGTCCTCAGTCTCTATCTCGCCGCCACGGTGGGTGTCGGGGTGCTACTCGGGCGCAAGGTGAAAAACCCTTCTGACCTTTTTGCAGCCGGTGGAGCCTCGCCGTGGTGGACCAGCGGTCTGAGTGCCTTCATGACGATGTTTTCCGCCAATACCTTCGTGGTCTGGGGTGGAATGGCCTACGAGCATGGAATGGTCGCGATCATGGTCAACCTCTGCTACGGAGTGGCCGCCCTGCTCGCAGGTTACACCGTGGCCGGTAAGTGGAAAGAGCTCGGCATCCGGACGCCCGCCGAATTCGTCGAGCGCCGCTTTGGTAAGGGGGCTCTGCATTTCTACACTTGGTCAATGATGATTTTCCGCATGGTCGGTGCAGGCGGGGCCCTCTACGCGATCGCCACCCTGACGGTGACCGTCACGCAAGGGAGCGAGAAAGTGGTCGGCGTCGGCAGCATGACGCCGGAGTTGGTCACCGCGATTCTGGTCTTTGGCACCGTGGTCGTCCTCTACACCATGCTTGGCGGCCTTTGGGCAGTGCTGATGACTGACGTGATCCAGTTTATCGTTCTCAATCTTGCGGTGCTTATCGTGGTGGCGCTGACCTTGCTGGATCTTGGGGGCCTCGGCGAATTCGTGGCTTTGGCTCCAGACGGTTTTCTTTCCCTCACTTCGGGACGCTACACCTGGTTCTTTCTCTTCGGCTGGGTTGCTATTCACTACTTCATGATCGGCGCGGAGTTTGCCTTTGTGCAGCGCTACCTCTGCGTTCCCACCCCGCGCGACGCGCGACGCGGCACGCTTCTTTTCGGAGTGATGTATCTCCTTTCTCCCTTTTTGTGGCTGCTTCCACCCTTGCTGTGGCGTGTGCAAAGCCCGATTCCGGAAGGCGCATCCGACAACATGATTCGGGTGCTGAAGGAAGCAGCTTACCTCGAGTCCTGCCGCCACGTCTTACCCATCGGCATGGTCGGGCTGATGATGGCCGCGATGTTTTCCGCCACTGCCAGCCTGATCAGCTCGCAGCTGAATGTCTTCTCCGGAGTTCTGACACACGACATCTACCGGCCCTTGAAAGCTCTCGTGACCGACCGAGGTCTTCTCTTGAGGGGAAGGATCTTCACCGTCTTGTTGGGCGGCCTGATCATCGGGATCGCCCTGTGTATCCCAATGCTCGGTGGTGCGGAGCGGGTGATCATTTCCATCACGGAGCTCATGGTGGTTCCGCTTTTGGCCCCCATCCTCTTCGGCCTCCTCAGTCGGAACATCAATCTCGCCGCCCTATGGCTCGCGGCCGGCCTGGGCATCCCACTGGGACTTCTACTGCATTTCAAGCTGATCACGCCTCCGGCCGACAGCACTCTCGGACAATGGTTCTTCGATCAGTCGAAAACCTTCGTTGGGGTGGTTCTGCCGCTGATCATCGTGGTCATCGCCCACCTGCGGGCTCGCGGGATTGACCGACGTTGGGGCCAGATCGAAACCTTGCGAGCTGCCGAAGATGCCGCAGAAGGCCAACGGTCCGGTCGCCCCGACGCGGCCCCGGTCCACATCGTCGGATGGAGCATGATCATCCTCGGGGCGGGCATGACCTGCCTGATCCCGCTCAACCGCGGCCAGGGCGGCATCATTCTGTCCTTTGCCCTCCCGGTCTCTGCCATCGGAATCGCGATGCTCTCCGGCTCAAAGCTTTTTCAATCCAGCAAAAAACCATGATCGAAGAAGGCCCTGCCGCAATCCGACAGCTCCACACCGTCAAATCCGAAGCCGACCTCGTTGTGGTCGGCGGAGGACTCGCCGGGACCTGTGCCGCCATCGCCGCCGCCCGAGAGGGCTTGCGCGTGGTGCTCGTCCAGGACCGCCCGGTGCTCGGCGGTAACTCGTCGAGTGAAGTCCGCCTCTGGATTCTTGGTGCCACCTCCCACATGGGCAACAACAACCGCTGGGCGCGCGAGGGCGGGATCATCAACGAAATCCTGGAGGAAAACCTCTACCGCAACCGTCATGGTAACCCGCTCATCCTCGACAGCATCCTGCTTGAGAAGGTGGTGGCGGAGCCAAAGATCACCCTGCTCCTCAACACCGCGGTATATGAGGTCGAGAAATGCGACCCCGACACCATCTCGGGGGTCATTGCCTTCTGTTCCCAGAACTCGACTCGCTACGCCCTCCGCGCGCCCCGGTTTTGCGATGCCTCCGGCGACGGTATCGTCGGCTTCCTCGCCGGAGCTGCCTTCCGCATGGGGGCTGAGCCGAGCAACGAGTTCGGCGAGGGCTTTGCTCCCGATGAAAGCTACGGACACCTGCTCGGCCACTCACTCTATTTCTACACCAAGGACGTTGCTACCCCGGTGCGTTTCATCGCCCCAAGTTGGGCCCTCAAGGAGGTCAGCAGCATCGCTCGCCACCGTCGCTTCAACACCAATATGCAAGGCTGCAACTTCTGGTGGCTCGAATACGGGGGCCGCCTCGACACCGTCCATGACACCGAAGCCATCAAGTGGGAGCTTTGGAAGGTGGTCTATGGCATCTGGGATCACATCAAGAACTCCGGTGAGTATCCCGAGGCCGAGACGATGACGCTCGAATGGGTCGGCCATATCCCCGGCAAACGCGAAAGTCGGCGTTTCGAGGGCGACTACTTGTTACGACAGCAGGATGTGGTCAACCAAAACAGGCATGATGACACCGTCGCCCACGGCGGCTGGGCGCTCGACCTCCACCCGGCCGACGGGGTCTACTCCGACCAAGCACCGTGCACCCAATGGCACTCCAAGGGCACCTACGGCATTCCTTGGCGCTGTTACTACAGCCGCAATCTTTCCAACCTCTTCCTCGCCGGCCGTATCATCAGCGCCACCCACGTCGCTTTCGGCTCCACCCGCGTGATGGCGACCTGCGCAGCCGGCGGGCAGGCCGTCGGCATCGCAGCCGCACTCTGCCACGAACGCGGAGTCATCCCGCGCGACCTCGGCAAGGGCGAGGCCCTGCGTGCACTCCAGAGGCGACTTGATCGAGCCGGGCAGTTCCTGCCCGGTGTCGAGCTCGGTGACTCCGACGATCTCGCTCCAAAGTCCGTCGTCACCGCCAGCTCGCGGCTGCAGCTTGGCGAGATTCCCGCCAACTCCGGATGGCTCCAGCTCGACAGCGCGTGGGCCATGCTATTGCCGCTGTCCAAGGGCCCCTGTCCGGTCCTCCGCTTCGAGATCTCAAGCCGTGAGCCAGGCACCCTCCGCATCGAGCTCAGGCGGGCCACCAGGCCGGGCAATTTTACCCCCGAAGAATGCCTCGAGACGCTCGAAGTTCCTTTCCCCCGAGGCGAGTCGCAAATCGTAGCCAACTTCTCCTCTTTCATCGAACGCGAGGGATACCATTTCATCCAGCTCAACCCGCATCCGTCGGTGCGGGTCCGTCTGAGCAATGAACGCCTGACCGGCGTGCTGGCGGTCTCCAGTGCTTACCATCAGGCGGTGGCCACCTCAAACATGCAGGAACCCCCGGCCGGGAGCGGCATCGATTCCTTCGAGTTCCTCCTGCCAAAGCGCCGACCCGAAGGCCGTAACCTGGCCCTGACCATCGACCCGCCGCTGGATGTCTTTTCCCCAGCCCATGTGATCAGGGGCCCGTCAAGACCTACCCACACCGTGAATGCCTGGCTTGCCGACCCCACCGATCCTGCTCCGGAACTCACCCTGACATGGCCTGAACCGGTCAGAATCGGTCGGGTAATCCTTGAGTTCGATCCCGACTGGGATCACCCAATGGAAAGCGTCCTCATGACCCATCCGGAGGAAGTTGTTCCGTTCATGGTCCGTGACTTCGATCTGGTCGATGACGAGGGATGCGCGCGCGTCAAGGTTCGCGATCACCACTCGGCACGCTGGGAACAGCGATTCCCCGAACGCATCACGACCAACCGTCTCAGCCTCCGCATTCGCGCCACTCACGGAGCCCCGGCCGCGATCTTCCGGATCCGGGTCTTCTCCTGATTCCAAGCCCGTCCCCTCTTTGATTCTTCTGGATCTCCCGCTTGAGGCTGGTCAGTCCCCGACCTTGGGCAGTGGGTGGGTCCGCTTTTAGACGGGGAGATTATCAGCCCACTCGCTTTGTCAAGGCTGATAGTCAAATTTTCCTAAGTTTTGTCAGATTCTGACGCGTTTTTGGGCAGTGAGTTATGCCGAACATGATGCCAATGGGCTGCCCTTTGTCGGTTGATGTTAATGAAGGCAGACAACCGGAGACTATTTTAAAGTTGGCTTTCAAATTTTTTTAATCACTTCGATGGTCCCTCTAAGTTTACGAGCTAATCTCATTGAAAATGAAACGCCTTTTTTATCTGCGTGGACGATATCAAAAATGCACTTTTTTTCTTTCTCACTGAGAATTCGACTTTCCCCGTAATTTATCTTTCTGTTCCAGGCGTCGTAGGATCTTCTCAATATTCTTTGTTGGGCCTCATTAAAAAATAATTCGTGAAGTTTTATTTCATAATCATAATATCGTTCATGAATTGCATTCAGTTCATTTTTGGTTAGCGTTGATTCGACGCTTTCTCGGTCTCTGAGTATTTCGATCTTCGCGCGCTGTCTTATTTCCGGATCACTGGTTAGAGAGAGGGCGTAATAAATTTTTTCTGCTTGTTTTAACGTGGGGGAAATGTTCTTATTTTTTATAGTTTCAAAAGAGCTGGCATCTACACTTAGGATATCAAAAAAGTCATTCTCAATTTTTTGATCGCGAAATAGTTTCTTGTGGAATGGTCGCGCAATAATATTTTCAATCGGTATAATTCGCACAAGATTTACAAGCAATCTATAAATTGAAATATATGATTTCTGAAGTTGAAGATATTCAGAAAAATCACGAAAAGGGGGAGCTTTTTCTTTGCTGCAAAGAGGTATAGATGCAAAGCAATAAAATGAAACATAATAAGAAACGACTTCCCTCAAGTAGCATATAACTTTAACATCAAATTTACTTTGCAATTCGCAAATCAGGTTACAAAAAATATTGTTATCATTGTGAGATAAG
This sequence comes from Akkermansiaceae bacterium, assembly GCA_023263995.1. Lineage (GTDB taxonomy): Bacteria > Verrucomicrobiota > Verrucomicrobiia > Verrucomicrobiales > Akkermansiaceae > SW10. The sequence continues at coordinate 11,589 of JALQTQ010000078.1, forward strand.
TCTTCATCAGAAATCACCAGAGCTTTAAGTGTTGGGCTGTCCTCAAATGCTTTCAGTTCTTCGTAAAACCCCTGTTCTATCGTATCCCCTCGGCGCTCTTTTGCGGATGTGCACTTTCCGTAATACCCAATTTTTTGTTCTCTTAATATCTCTCTATTACGATCCATTAAATCTTGCAAATATGTGGTGGCTGTTTTATGAGTCCCGATGTGAAAATATAACGTCTTTCTTTTTGGTGTCTTTGCCATTATTCTTACTAATTGTTAGATTCAAGGTCTTGGCCGAACATTTCAGGTTGGAGAAGACCCGGGAGCGGTAGAGCTTTCAGCCCTAATCATCGGATGGAAACTAAAGTGCTAAGAGGCCGCCTGAAAAGGATAAATGCTGGTTTTTTGCTGTGCTTTTATTCACATTCATTGGAGAAGCTTAGGATGCCAAGTTATCCAAGCAGCCTGACCGATCCAGAGTGGGAGATTCTCGTAGAATCTGCTCCCAAGATCTAACCCCACTCTCCGGGGAAGACCACCCAAATATTCGAAGCGAGAGATGATCGATGGGATCCTCTACATCATTCGCACAGGCGGAAGCTGGCGCATGATGCCCAACGACCTGCCGTCCTGGAAAACCTGTTATCACTACTTTGGCATCTGTGCCAAACAGGGAATCTGGGAGAAGATCCACAACGAGTTGCGAGACAGGGCCCGTTTGAAAGCCGGTAAAAAAAGCCCCGACCGCTGCGATCATTGACAGCCAAAGCGTTCGCACAGCTAGCCACCCCGGAATTCGTGGTTATGATGCGGGTAAGAAGATTACAGGACGAAAACGACATGTTCTGGTAGATACCCTGGGATTCATCCTTTTGCTTCACGTGACTTCAGCGGAAGTCCAAGACCGGGATGGAGCCCGCCATCTTCTATTGACGAAGTTGGGCAAGGCCTTTGGCTGGCTGCAAGTCATCTGGGCCGATGGCGGATACTCAGGCAAGCTGGTCGGGGAGGCCGCTGCAATCATCCGGCACTTGAGGGTGAGGCTCGAAATTGTGAAACGCAGCGACCACCAAAAAGGATTTCACGTGCTGCCGAAGCGGTGTAAGCGGTCAACGAAGCACCTATGCCATAGGTGCCAGAGTTCTGGCATCTATCGTGGCTATGCGACTGCGGTCGTATCTTCGGGCATCTCAGCCCGGCGTTGCATAGTGACCCAGTTTGCCGGGAGAAGGTCGTCAAGCTCGTCTTCAACCGGTTGGTGCATGAGTTTTTCGAAAACCCACTCGAAGTAGGCGTATGGGTCCAAGCCGTGGCGGCGCACTTGTTCGACGAAGGTGTAGATGACCGCGCTACGCCAGCCGGTTTCCTCGCCGCCGATGAACGTCCAATTCTTAAGGCCCAGTTTGGTCGGGCGGATGGCGTTCTCGGTGAGGTTGTTATCAAATTCGATCTGTCCGTCTTCAAAGCACGGCAGGAGATGCTGCCATTGGTCGCAGGCGTAGGCCAGTGCTTTGCCCAAGGCACTTTTGGGCAGGATGCTTTTGCGGTTTTGGAGGTGGGCGAAGAGTTTTTGCAGGTGCCGGTAGGTTCGACTAAGGAGGAGTCGCCGGGCTCGTTGTCGGAAAGCAGGACCGGCACGACGTTCTCTGAGCCGCCTTTCGATTTCGTAGATCTTGCCCATTTGGTAGAGGATCCAGGAGGCGATCCGCGGGTGGTTGTTGCGTGCTTCCCAGAACTTTCTGCGGATGTGGGCGAGGCAGCTGACGGCGATGAT
>JALQTQ010000079.1 GCA_023263995.1 Akkermansiaceae bacterium
ATACGCCCTCAACCGATGGCTGGTTTTCACTCCCGGACGCCATTCCACCCTCAAGGAGCTGACCCTCTTCACCCTCATCTCGCTCGTGAGCTTCTCGCTGGGTGAAATTTTGCCAGCTTGGCTGGTCAGTGCCTACAACCTTCCCAACGCGGTCGCTGACCTCTCTTTCGTGGTCTCTTCCGCCCTGGTGAATTTCGCCTGCCGCAAGTTTCTGGTCTTCGCCAAGTGACGCACCCTGCGGATCTAAGCCTCCCCGACGTTCTCTTCGGACGGTAACGGCAGTCGGGTGAAGCGGAGTTGCTCGATCCGACGCCCGTCAGTGCTGGTCACCCGGGCTTCAAAGCCCTGAACTTGCAGGGTCTCTCCCGGCTCAGGCAGGTGCCCCAACTGCTGCACAATGTAACCTCCGATGGTGGTGACTTCACCGCTCTCGAGATCGATCGAAGGCTCATGATCGGAAAGGTCGTTCAAGGTCAATCCACCTTCGACCACGAACTCGTCATTGTTGAGGCGAAGGAACTCCTCCTCTTCTTCATCAAACTCATCATGGATGTCGCCGACCAACTCCGTCATGATGTTATCCATGAAAACGAGCCCGCAGGCATCACCAAACTCATCGAGAACCAACGCCAGTTGCGCCTTCTCCTTGAGAAAGAACTGGAGGAGATCGTCCAGCTTCATCGTGGACGGGACCATCTTGAGCTCCCGTCGGATTTCCAAAAGATCGGGGTTCTTCTTTCGCAGAAGATAAACAACATCCTTGATGTGAATCAGCCCCTCGGTTTGATCGAGGTGGCCTCGCACAAGCGGGAAGCGGGTATGCTTGGAGGCAATCGCCAGTTCGAGGTTGTCCTCGAAGCTCATCTCGAGATCGAGCACGACGACCTCGCTTCGAGGGGTCATCACATCCTTGACCGAGACATCGTTCAGCTCGAGGGCATTGATCAGGATTTCGCGTTCGGTCTCGGTGACCTCCTGTTGTCGCTCGGATTCCTCCACCAGCAAAGCCAGCTCTTCCGAGCTGTGCACGGCTTCCCCCTCACTCACTGGATCAATCTTGAAACACTTCTTCAACAACCAGTTGGCCGTCCCATTGAGCAGGAAGATGCAGGGCCGGAACAGGGTGTAGAACAAGTGGAGCGGACGGGCCACCAGAAGAGTGGTGCCCAACGACTTCCGGATCGCGATCGACTTTGGCAGCAACTCACCAATCACGACATGGAGGAAGGTGAACGACAACATGGCCGTCGCAAAGGTGATGATCTTGATGAGTCCGTCGGAAAGCCCGGTGTGCGAAAGAGTGGGACCGACCAAACTCGCAATAAACGGCTCCCCCAGAAAGGCGAGAGCCAGTGAGGCGATCGTAATCCCGAGCTGGTTGGCCGACAGGTATCCATCGAGTTCCGAGACAATCTGTTTCGACATCCCGGCCCGACGCGGTTTGGAGTCGATCTCGCCCTCGATCTGGCTCGGACGCACTTTGACGATGGCGAACTCCGACGCCACGAAGAAAGCATTGAGGAGAAGGAAGAAGATGATCCCGAGGAGATACCAAGCAGCCTCGCTCCAAGTGGGATACTCCATCGGCACCTGTCCCGATGGCGAGGCCAAGACCAAAAAGAGCTCGCTGGTTGCCATCACCGGAGCTTGTCGTGGTTCTCAACAACTACCAGCCCATGACCACGGACTCGACGACCAACCTGCCGAACCCTTCCGGACTCTTCCCCCTGACCTTTCCGAAACCGGACCAAGCAACATCGGTCCGGATCATCCGGGGATTCAGACTGATTTCCGTAGTGCGGCATGGTTCCAACCCAGAAAAGGGTGCCGGCCTGACAACCGCACCCTTTGAAACTCTGGAGGGGAGAGATATCCTACCACGAGGACTTTGTCACTCCCGGAATCATGCCGTGCGAGGCGAGCTCGCGGAAGGTGATCCGGGAAAGACGGAAACGACGGAGGAAAGCACGGCGACGGCCGGTCACCTCACAGCGATTCACGAGCCGGGTCGGGCTTGCGTCGCGGGGGAGCATCGTCAACCCAACATAGTCTTTCTCCTTCTTCAACTGGTGACGAAGGTCAGCATATCTCGCAACGGTCTTTGCTTTGCGCTTGTTGCGCTCAATCCAGCATTTTCTTGCCATGGGGGGGGAGAGATAGGCGGAAATCTCGCCCTGGCAAGGATTTTTTGATGCCACCTCCCGTTTTTTCGTCCATTTCCGCCTCCGGCTCAAATCCCCTTGCCTTGCCCCTCTCCCGCGACTTTCCTCTCGCCATGAACCGAATTGATGGACGCGACCTCTCCGACCTCCGCCCTGCTTCCTTTGTGCCCAATGTCGCTCCTCACGCCACGGGCTCGGTTCTTGTCTCCTTCGGAAATACCCGGGTGATCTGCGCCGCGACTGCTGAGGAAGACGTGCCGCGCTGGATGAAATTCCAGAAAGTGGAAGGAGGCTGGGTCACTGCGGAGTATTCGATGCTTCCCTACTCCACACACGAACGCAAGCAACGCGACATCAACCGGGGAAAGCTCGACGGGCGCTCGTCAGAGATCCAGCGTCTCATCGGCCGCTCGCTTCGCGCAGTGATCGACCTGAAGAAACTTGGAAAACGCACTCTCTGGATCGATTGCGACGTTCTCCAAGCCGATGGAGGAACCCGCACCGCCGCCATCACCGGGGGATGTGTAGCGACCGCCATCGCCCTCAATCGCCTCATGGCCGAGGGTAAATTGAGCGACTTCCCCCTGCGCAAGCTGGTTGCGGCGGTCAGTGCCGGCATCTACCAAGGAGAGCCGATTCTCGACCTCAACTATCCGGAAGACCGCGATGCCACTGTCGACTTCAATGTCGTCATGACCGAAGATGGCCAATTTGTGGAACTTCAAGGCAGTGGAGAAGAAGATGTTTTCTCGTCGGAGCAAATGACTGCGATGCTTGACCTCTCCCGCACCGGCATTGCCAAACTCGTTGCCATGCAAAAGGAGGCGATTTTGGCGGCAGACCGGGCGGGTCCCCAAGACTTGGCCGATCTCGTCCGGGCCTTCCGGTAGGACGAGTCAGACGCGGATTGCATGCTTTTGCCTTGCGGCAAACCATCACGAAGTTAGACTTTTGCCATGGAGAAGGCCTCCTCAGGCTGGATTCCTGCTAAAAATCGGAGGGTTTCCTCCAATCCATACTGGTAATAATGAAAAACACGAAAAGACACAAATTGAAGGGCTTCACCTTGGTGGAGCTGCTCGTGGTGATCGCGATCATCGCCGTGCTGGCGGGGATCGGAACTCCACTCATCCTGAGGGCTCAAAAGCAAGGAGCCCTCACGGAAGCCGGAAATAATGCCAAAAGCATCGCGGGTGCTCTCAACCTGTTCCGTCAGGACAAAGGATCCTATCCCGACATTTCGACCCAGGAATCACTGGTCGAAGGTGGGGTCGACAACCTCCCCGAGGGGAACGATGCCAATGCCTACCTTGCTCAGCTCATCGTGACCGGGTTCATCGATACCGAAACCACTTTCTACGCCAAGGGGGTGAAAGGGGTGACCGAAAAGGGTGATGATATCACTCGCCCCGGGGAACTCCTCAAGCGGGGAGAAAACGCTTTTGCTTACATCATGGCGGAGGACGACTATGCCCTTGGGGGTGACAAAAGCGTGATGCCCCTCGTCATTGCCCCGCTCAAGCGGGTCGGTGAGAACCCGACCTTCGACCCCAGCCCCTACGGTGGCAAGTATGTCTACGGTGCCGTTGATGGTTCCAGCAAGCAGGGTGAGATCAGCGAAGACGGCGTCGCCCAGTCCAAGGGCCGCAAGTCGCTCTTCGAGCTTGGGCGGGACTCGCTCTTCGGGAGTGACACCCCGGTGGTCAAGGCTCCGACCGGCTTCTAAGATTCTTTTGGATGTCCCTTCATCTCTCAAAGCGGGTCCGTCTGGACCCGCTTTTTTACTGGCTCCCAACAGAATATTGCATGGCCCAAAAACCTGTTTGCCCATTTGGGATCCTCTGCCACCCTTGACGACAACGATGGATGAACTGACTTCCGACACCGCCCTCAACAAGGGGGCCTTCATGCCCTACCCAGTCTCGACTCTGAGTCCCAAGATTGTCCCCAACGACCTCTCGACTTTCAAATCTCGTGGCATCAGCCAAGTCGAACGGGACCTCCGGCAGAAGCTGGTGGAAATGCGCGAGGAATACATCGCCACCATTGAGCACTTCAATTGGAACAAGCTCGTCTACGAAGCCGACATCAATTTCGAGCCAGTCATCGGTCAAGTCTACCACCTCTACCGCATCCGCGGGATCAACACCCTCTCGATGATCGAGCCCGACCAATGGTCTCATCAACATCTGGCCTCGTTTCGACTGAACCTCGACCGGCAGTGGGAATTGATCGAGGCCAGTGTGGAAGGACGCTCGCTTTTCGAGGGCGATCAGGATACACCCTCCTGAACGTCGGCATGATTCATCCCACCGCCATCATTTCCCCCGGGGCCACCCTGGGCTCCGAGTCCGAGATCGGCCCTTACTGCGTGATCGAGGACGGGGTCCATCTCGGCGACCGCTGTAAGCTTCACTCCCATGTCGTCATTCACGGGCATACCGAGATTGGCGATGACAACGAGTTTTTTCCCTTCGCCGCCATTGGCCTCAAGTCTCAGGATCTGAAATACGCCGGAGAGCCGACCAGCCTCATCGTGGGCGACCGCAATGTTTTTCGGGAAAACACCACGGTCCACCGCGGCACCACCGCCGACACCCCGACCCGCGTGGGGTCGGACAACCTCTTTCTCGCCTACTCCCATATCGCCCACGACTGTCAGGTGGGCGACCATGTCATTCTCTCCAACAATGGCACGCTCGCCGGACATGTCCGGGTCGACGACCACGCCATCATCTCGGGCCTCACTGCCGTTCATCAATTTTGCCGGGTCGGGGCTCACTCCATCACCGGGGGAATCTCCAAGATCGTCCAAGACATCCCTCCGTTCACCATTGTCGATGGCAACCCCGCCTCGGTCCGGGGCATCAACCAAATCGGCCTGCAAAGACGTGGCTTCTCGGACCAAGACCTCCGTGCCCTCCGCACCGCCTACAAGCGGCTTTTCCTCAAAAAGGACATCAATCTAGCCGAGGCCGTCGCCCGGCTCGACCCCGCGCTCTCCCAAAACGCCCGCGTGGGTGAACTCTTGGAATTCATGCAGAGCTCGGAACGCGGGATCACTCGCTGACCCTTCCGGACCAAGCTGACTATCGACTGAGCCCCCGGCAAAGATCGAGCAACTTCGGGTCGCATCGGTGAGTGCTATCGGTGATCTCGTGAATGGATTGGCTCTCAAAGGAACCTTGCTGGAAGGTCACCACCCGGTTGGTGTCACCCGCCAAAAGGTGCTCCACGGCAGCCACCGCGAACTTGTAGGCCATGATGCGATCGTAGACCGTCGGTGATCCACCTCGCTGCACATGACCCAACACCGTCAAGCGGGCATCCATCCCGAGGGCGTCTCCCATCCAACGGGTAAGGGAATCGGCCATACCGGTGCCCTCCGCAACGATACCGAGAATGTATTTCTTCCCGGCCTTCCTTTCCTCCCGCAAGCGTTCGGCCACCGCATCAAGGTCGCATTCCAGCTCGGGCACCAAACAGACGTCGGCCCCGGTGGCGAGGGCACTGACCATGGCCAAGTAACCACAATCCCGACCCATCGTCTCCACTACAAAGGCACGAGAAAAGGAAGACGCGGTATCCCTGATGCTATCGACATTGGCCCTGATCATGTTCAGTGCGGTGTCCACTCCGAGACAGTAATCGGTTCCCGTGATGTCATTGTCGATGGTCGCAGGAATCCCGGCGAAGGGCACCTCAAAGTCAGTATAGAACTGATTCAGGGCTTTGAACGATCCGTCCCCTCCGATGACGATGAGCTTGGAGATTCCCAGCCGTTTCAGGTTTTGGAAGGCCTGCCTGCGAAACTCAAGATCGTAAAAGCGCTTTGAACGAGACGACCCCAGCGCGGTTCCTCCACGGTGGATCATGCCGCCCAGATCTTCCGGAGTGGCTTCTTTGATCCAGCCCTCAATAAGGCCCCGCAACCCCCACTCCACGAGGTAGGGAACCAAGCCCATGCTCCGGGCATACTCGGCGGCCGACTTTACGGCAGGATTCATCCCGGCGGCATCCCCCCCCGAGGTCAAAATGGCAATCTTTTCACTCAAACTGCGCGTGCCATATCACAGAAACGACGAATCTCAAGTTTGACCCGCAAGTGAATTTGCGGCCGTCCCTCATTTGAAGAGAAAATCGAATCCCAGAAGACAGACATCATCACCGAATCCTCCGTCACGAGCGTGAGTTTCACCCGCCTTGAGCAGACTCTCGATCGCTTCTCCGGCATCATCTCCTCGCGCAAGGGCCTCTTTCATGCGTTCCAATCCAAATTCCTCCCCCACGTTGTCGAGGACCTCGAAGACCCCGTCGGTGAAAAACCATGCCCGGCTGATGCCCTCCAATGGTAAAACCACCTCTGGAAACTCAAAACCCGGAATCATCCCGAGAGCCGGCCCTCGTTCTTCCTCACCCAAGCCCATCGCCACCACCTGCCCCCCTCGCCGCAGGATGGGGTCGGGATGCCCGGCGGAAGCGACCCGCAGTTCCCCGACTTCCAGATCGATCACGGCGTAAACCGCCGAGGAAAAGATGATTTGATTGGTACGCTCCAAAAGATGAGAGAGGCCATCGTTCAACTCGGTCAGGAATGTCCCCGGCCGGTCGCCGGAATGCTCCCGCTGCCTTTCGATCAGGCCTCGCAGCATTGAGACAATAAGGGCCGAACGGATCCCGTGCCCCATGACATCGCACACCAGCACCCCGGCTCTTTGGTCATCGAGCCGGATGACCTCATAAAAGTCCCCTGCCAACTGCGAGGCCGGCTGGTAGCGATGATGAAAGACAACCTCACGCTTTCCGTCGGCACCTCGAATCGGTTCGATCCACTCCGGAAAAGCGGCCTGTTGGACTTCGCGGGCCAGGCCCAGTTGTTCCTCCATCGCCCGGTTTTGGCGCCCCAGGTCCATCGTCAAGCGCTCCAGCTTCTCCCTTGTCGCAACGAGTTCGGTGACATCCGACGACACCCCGAAGGTCCCTTGCAGACTGCCGTTCGGACCATACCACGGGTATTTCGAGGACACGCTCCAAGTGATGTGGTCGTCCTTCCACCGGATCTTCTCCAGTTTCCGCTCCAAGGGGATCCCGGTCCGCATGATTTCCTGTTCATCCCTCACCGTGGCCCGCACCAGCTCCTCGTTGAAATAATCGCGGTCGTGCTTGCCGAGCACGGCCTCCGGGGACTCCTCACCAACCAGATTGGCCATCCCCTTGTTGACGAGAACAAATTCGGACTCCCGGTTCTTGAAATAGACAAAAACCGGAATGTGATCGATGACCAAGCGCATCAGGGAGCGCTCCTCGCTGGCCTCCTGGTTAACCACCCGCAAGGTTTCCACCAGGCGTTCGAGATCGTGCTCGGCCTCGATCAGTTCGGTGACATCGTGGGTCAGTCCGAAGATGCCGAGGACATCGCCATCGAGCGAACGCCACACCTTCTTGGTCACGAGAGCCCAGGTCTCCCGGCCGTCGAGCCATCTTTTCTTTACTAGCGACTCCTCCAAGCCCACCCCGGTCTGCATGATGTGCAACTCCTCTTCACGCGAGATCCGGGCGTCTTCCTCGATGAAAAAGTCGGCGTCGGTCTTCCCGAAAAGGTCCTTCAACTCTCCGCCGGTCATGCGCTCGGCAGTGGCCAGATTGGCCCGAACAAACCGAGACTCGCGGTCCTTGAAGTAAACATTGATGGGAACGCGGTCCAAAACCATGTCGATGCGCCGTCGTTCCTCCATCAGGGCTTCCTCGGCGAACTTGCGCTTGGAGATATCGATCAGACTGCCAACCAAGCTCAGCAAGGTTCCATCGTCCGCCCGCTGCGGCAAACCCCGGACCCGAAACCATTTCCAGTCCCCTTCCTTGGTCCGGAAGCGGGTCTCAAGCGCGAACAAACGACCACCGCGATGAATGACCCGCTCGAGCTTGCGGGTGAAATCGCGGAGATCATCCGGGTGCACATGCTCTTCCGGTTCGGCAAAAATATTGGGCGCCCCGATGCGGCCATACCCCAGAAAGCCCAGTAAGCGATTCGAGTAGTAAATCCTTCCCCGGGCGACATCCCAATCCCAGATACCCTCGTTGGACGCCTTGAGCGCCAGGTCCAGGCGCTGCTCGGTCAAACTTGGTTTGTGATCTCCCATCCCAGCAAACAAATGGCATTGGGGAACTGCTCGCTCCCTTCATATTTCTTCACCGCCTCCGCGAGACGTGCCATCACCTTCGAGAGCTCGCCGCCGCGCTCGACTTCTTCCAGCATCCGCGTGACACCAAACGCCCGGCCTTGTCTGTCCGTGGTGGCCCGCAAGCCCCCGGTAAAGCAAATCATTCGCCGCAAGCCTTCCATCGATGCCTCAACAAAACGGTATTGAGTTCCACCCGTCACTCCCAAGGCCGGACCACAGGCGTGCTCAGGCGGCACAATCTGGCGCACCCCGTCTTCAAAGACGGCAAGCGGATTGACGTGTCCGGCGCTGGCCAACTGGATGCGTGACTCATGGAGATCCACCACCCCGTAAAACACCGCCGCGCGCGCCGGATGGCTGGAATCCAGGAGCAAGCGGGAAAAACCGGTGTTCAAATTGGTCAGGAATGCTCCGGCATCCCCTGCCACCGCCATTTCCTTTTCGATCAGCCCCCGGAGCATGGAAACGATCAGGGCCGACCGCACGCCTTTGTCGAAAACCTCTCCCATCAGGAAACCCACCCGCCCTTTGCCAAGCGGAAGGACCTCGAAAAACTCACCCGTCAATTGCTCGGCCGGTTCGTAGAGACGGTAAAAGCGCAACACCCCTGCCGCGCCGGTAGTGAGGGGAAAGTGATCGGGCAGCAAGGCCAATTGCACCTCCCGCGCCAGCTTGAGTTCCTCGGCAGTCTCCCGGTTCTTTTTCTCGAAACGCCCAGCCGACTGCTCCAGTTCCTGCTGGACCGTCATGAGGTCCGAGATGTCGGTGGACACCCCGAAAGTCCCGACAATCTCGCCGTCGCTGCCCCACCACGGATACTTGGACGTCATGACCCAAGTGTCGCTCTTTCCACTCCAGGTCTCGCGCTCAATCGTACCCTCGATCGGCTCCCCGGTCTCCATGATCCGGCGCTCATCGGCCTCGGCCTTGCGCCAGTGTTCTTCGGAGAAAATATCACGATCGGTCTTGGTGTAGAGCTTCTCTGGCGAATCAAACCCGAACCACTTCGCAATGGCCTGATTGGCGATCACAAACTCATGGTCGAGGTTCTTGAAATAGACATGCATGGGCACCGTGTCGAAAATCAGCCTCATTCGCTCGCGCTCCTCCTCGATCCGGCTGTTTTGCTGGTTGAGCTCAGCCGTCACTTTTTCCAACTCCTCCCGCGTCCGCATCAATTGCGAGATATCAATGGTCACCCCGTAGGTTCCCCTCACCGTACCGTCCCCGTCGACCCAAGCCCGCTTGGTTACCTTAACCCAGGTATCCTCGCGGTCCTCCCACTTCTCCTTCTCGGTCACACCCTCAACCCCGACGCCCGTCTCCATGATTTGCCGCTCCAGTTGACGAGCATGGCCGGCGTGCTCACCGCTGAAGAAGTCAGCATCGCTTTTACCCAGCATTTCCTCGGCCGACGACAGCCCCATCTTGCGGGCCGTCGGCAGATTCGCCATCACAAAGCGAGAGTGGGTGTCCTTGAAGTAGACATTCATGGGAATGTTATCGAGCAAGGTCTGGATCAGATGACGCTCCTCCGCCAGGGCCCGCTCCGCTTTCTTGCGTTTGGAGATGTCAATGAGGCTCCCGGCGATGCGAATAACCTTCCCCAAGTCGTCCCGCACCGGAGTTCCCCTCACCCGGAAGGCCTTCCAGTCTCCCCTCTTGGTCTTCACCTGCGGCTCGGCCGCAAACAAGTCCTCGCCTTCCTGGACCACCCGGCGCAGGGCCTCATCCACCGCTGCCACCGATTCGGGATCCATGAACTGGCTCCGATTCTCAAAGAGATTGGGCATTTCCCCTTTGCGATAGCCCATGAAACGATAAACCCGGGGTGAGTAATAGATCGTTCCCCGCACGAGGTCCCAATCCCAGATTCCCTCTTTTGAGGCCCGCAACACCAACTGAAGCCGGTCACTGTCCCTGCTTGCCATCTTTCGGTGCAACAAAACACCACTTGCTTTCCCCCCTCAACGAAAAAACCCGGCCAGTTTTCCCGAATCACGCCCTCAATCGAGAAATTTCCCGGGATTGAGAATCCCCTCGGGATCAAAGGCCATTTTAAGTGCCCGGTGCGCCGCCATCCCTTCTTCCCCCAGAGCCTGCCCGATCCACTTTTTCTTAGCCAACCCGACCCCATGCTCACCGGTGATCACACCCCCATTTTCGAGCACCCACCGGAAGAGGACATCGAGGGCCCCGTCGGCCCGCTCCCGGGTCTCCGGGTGATCGTAATCCTCCACCATCAGGTTGGTGTGTATGTTGCCGTCCCCGGCATGACCAAAGCAGGCCACCGGAATGCCAGTGCGTTCCTGCAGCCCCGCCGCGAAGGACGCGAGTTCAACCAATTTGGAACGCGGCACCACGATGTCCTCGTTCAATTTGGTCAAACCGGTGGCGCGAAGGGAATACGAGAAATCCCGCCTCAACTGCCAGACCGCCTCGCACCCTTCATCATCTCCAAATTCCTCGACCGAGTTCGCCCCGCAGCCTTCAAGAAGATCCCGCAATTCTCGTAATTCCCCCGCGACCGCTCCGGCCCGACCGTCAATCTCGACGATCAAATGCGCCTTGCCATCGGGCAGGGCTTCCGGGCCCAGATAGTCCCGCGCCGCCTTCAGGGTGAATTCGTCAGTGATCTCGAGGGCCGAAGGGAGATGCCCGGCATTCAGGACTGCCTGCACCGCCCCAGCCGCGTCGATGAATTCGGGAAAGGTCGCGGTCAGCATGGCGCGCCGCTCCGGGTGAGGGATGATGCGCAGGGTGGCCTCGGTGATCACCCCCAACATGCCCTCGCTCCCGACAAACAAATGCAGCAAATCAAAACCAGTCTTGTTTTTGTGACACCGACCGCCCACCCGCAAGACCCTTCCGTCGGCCAGCACCACCTCGAGACCCAAGACGTAATTCTTGGTCACCCCATATTTCAAACACCTCGGCCCACCCGCATTGGTCGCAAGATTTCCCCCGATGGAACATTCTTTCAGGGAAGCCGGGTCCGGTGGATAATACCAGCCGGACTCCCGCACGACCTCCTGAAGGTCTTTGAGAATAACCCCCGGTTGCGTGACCACCACCCCGTCCTCCGGGGAGAGTTCCACCACTTTGTTCATGCGAGCCACCGAGAGGGCGATCCCGCCTGCCATCGGGACACACCCACCCACATACCCCACCCCTGCTCCCCGCGTGGTCACCGGAAGCTTCCGTTCATGGGCAAACTTCATCACTGCCACCACGTCCTCGCGCGATTCCGCAAAAACCACCACCTCGGGCAGGGACGAAAAGTTCCACCGGTCGGTCCCATGCTCCGCCAAAACTTCGGGTGTTGCCGACACCTTTCCGTCCCCCAATAGCTCACGCAATGTCCCGATCACGCCCTTGCTTCTCCGAGAATGAACCCTATTTCAAGTCCAGGCTTTTCTTCAGGGCCAGGGCGATTGAAGTGGTCCCGTTTTTGTAGCCAGTAAATTCTCGATTTTGTTGATGCTCGGGCTGATTAGCAGGGCTGGGTTTTAGGCTGCTTTCTGGGTAGCGGTTTCAGGGTCATAGAGATGCCATGGAGACTTCCCGTCCAAGGCCTGGTGACTTCGCCGATGGTTGTAAAAATCCATCCACTCTGAGACCAGACGCGAAACATCCAGCACCGTTTCGTAGCTCCACAACCTGAGCTTCTCGTATTTCACACTCCGCCAAAGGCGTTCGATGAAGACATTGTCCATCCAACGGCCCTTGCCATCCATGCTGACTTTGATGCCCTGATCCTCGATCGCTTTGACCCAATCTGGACTCGTGAATTGCGAGCCTTGGTCGGTATTAAAAATCTTGGGTTTTCGGCCCGTCCGCTCAAACGCTCTGCGCAAAGCACGCAGGCAAAACGCGGTGTCCATCGTGTTGCTGACTTCCCAGGCAAGAACCGCCCGGCTGTGCCAGTCCATGATCGCCACCAAGTAGCAGTGGCCTCGCGGCATCGGGATGTAGGTGATGTCAGCGCACCATACCTGATCCACTTCGGTCACTTCGACATTCCGAAGCAGGTAAGGATAAGCCTTGTGCTCGGGACAGGGTTTACTGGTGGAAGGCTTGGGGCAGAGCGCTTCAATTCCCATGATTCTCATCATTCGGCGAATCAGGGATCGGCCGACATGGTGTCCGATTTTCCGGAGTTCATGACGGAGTTGTCGCTGACCGAAAAACGGGTAGGCCATGTGGAGGTCGTCGATCAAACCGATCAGTTCCGTGTCGGCCTTTGTCATCTTGCCAGGCGGCTTTTCGAGTCGATTTCGATTCACGCCAAGCATCTTGCTCTGGCGGCGGATCGACAACTGCGGATGGTCCTTCTCAATCATGGCCTTTCGCTCAGATCCACTCCGAGCTGTTCGCACTTTTTTTCGAGAAACTCCTTCTCAATGAGGAGTTGGCCAACTTTGCGCTCCAATCTCGAGGCCCGCAGCTCTTCCTTCCGTGCCGCTTCAGCCCGGTTGTTCTTGCGCTCGAAAATCTCGGCTAGACGCTCTTCGAGCTCTTTCTTTCAGCTACTCACTTGGGCCGGAGCGATGTCATTCTCCTGCGCGATTTGCTGAATCGTTTTTTCCTTCTCCAGAGCTTCTTTCGCGATCCGGGCTTTGAACTCGGCACTCAGCTGCCTTCTTTTTCGTTTACTCATTTGGTCGTATCTTCGGGTGAATTGCCCCGGTCCGACCCGCTCAATTCATCAATATCGGCTTGGCTCCGTTTCCGGGGACCACTTCAGATTGACGCAGCGGACGCGAGGTCACTCGCCCGCCAAAGTCATCGTCGACCTGCAAGCCTACCTTCGCGGAGCGATCAACTACTTCGTGATTGGGATTCCGTTTGGCGAGATCCGCGAACTCGACCAGTGGCTGCGCCGCCGCATGAGGCTTTACTACTGGAAACAGTGGGGAAGACCGCGTACGCGACGGCGTAACCTCTTGAAGTTGGGCGTGGGTCGGGACGAGGTCCACAAAGCGAGTC
>JALQTQ010000007.1 GCA_023263995.1 Akkermansiaceae bacterium
TGAAGGGTTTCACGCCTTCGGATCAGTCAATCTGAAGGACGAGGAGGGTTCGGTTGAAATGAAGACCCGGGGAGGCAAGCGCACCGTCATCGTGCGGGATCCCGCCGGGGAAGTTCTCTTCGAGGGGCCTTACAACACCGATGAAGAAAAGAAAGCGGTTCCGGAGGATTTGCGTCATCGGGTCGAGAAACTCGACATGGGGAACGGTGCCGGAGGATTTCGTTTCAATTTCCGGGGATTTGAAAAACCGGAAGAACCCAAGAAGGAGGGAAACTAACCACTCACCGACTTGTGATCATCCTCCGGAGAATGCTCCGGGGGATTTTCTTTTTCAATCCAGTTCGATACGGTAACGGGGGATGCTGGGATCGACTTCCCGGGCGAATCGGTCGATGCCACCTTCGAGTCCGTAAGTTTCACCGAGTCCGTGACCGCGGAACCACGCGCAGTGGTCCAAGACGCTGCGGCCTTGATGGTCGATCAGGATGATTTTTTTGGTGGCCATTTCTTTGTCAGCAAACAGGGCGGTTTGGACTTCGTGAGTCATTAGTTCTGCGCCGGGCAGGCTGATGGCTTCGAATTCCTCGCGGGTCCGGGTGTCGAGGAGGATCAATGAAGCTCCGCCTTGTAGCAGGGATTGGAGCTCCGAAGGCGAGATCAACATCCGTTGGTCGTGGTCCCGGCTGTCGGCCAGACAAGTCAGGGCCTCCGCCAGATCGATTCGGTGATGATGGCAAACTTCCGTCAGGGTTTGCTCCGGTTGGTAGGCACAAGATTGGCAGCCCCCGATGTGGAAAGCGGAAAACAGGGCTCGCCGGGCACCCGGGTAATGCTCCAAAAGGGTCTCCATCGTCAAATCACCGCTCAGCTCGAAGGTCATGGGAAAAGGATGGCAGAGAATTGGCTCGGGGAAAGAGGGGAGTTGGAGCTTTCCAAGTGAGGACCGGTTTGAGAATCTCTCGCCTGACAAGACCGATGGAGGACGACGAGCCAAAGATCTATTTGTTGCCCAACCTGATGACCGCGGGAAATCTCCTGTGTGGGTTTCTGGCGATCCTGACCATTTTTCAGGGGATGCAGTCCGACAGTCTCCTTGAGGCCAAGCCCTTTTATCAGAACGCCATGCTCTACATTTTCGGATCGTGCTTGTTCGATCTGCTTGATGGAAGACTGGCCCGCCTCGGGGGGCAGGAATCACCTTTCGGGCAGGAATTCGACTCACTGGCCGACATGGTGTCTTTCGGTCTCGCTCCTGCGATGTTGGTCTCGCGAGCCGTTCTGGCCGATTTGCAGTTACCCAAGTCGTTTGATCCCACCGGAACGCGGGAGAGCGGTTTGACTTGGGCAATCGCCTTTATTTACCTCCTCTGTGGTGGTATCCGTCTCGCCCGCTTCAATTGCCTCGCTCGGACCGGTTCCTCGGGAGGAGACTTTCGTGGCATCCCCATTCCCATGGCGGCCGGCTTTGTCGCTTCGCTCACCTTCATCATGATCAGTGTGGCTGATGATTCGCGCTCGCTCGGGTGGTGGTCCTACGTCCTCGCGGCCATGATTCTTGGGATCTCCTTTCTGATGGTGAGTAACGTGCGCTACCCCAGTTTCAAAAAAATCGACCTTCGCACCAAAGCCAATATTTGGACGCTCCTTGGCTTTGCCCTCTTGCTCGGGCTGATCGTGAAGTGGACCGTCTATGCGCCCGCGGCCATTTTTGTGATTTACCTGATCCTTCCATTGGTCCGCCGAAAGGGGGAAACGGCAGTTCCTTCACCCTGATTGGTTCCCGTGGTAATCTCGGGTGACTGGTGACCTTGTGGAGTTTGGTTTTCGCCAAGTGACCCATCTTGTTCTTTTCGCCTCGATGGTCATCTGTCCTTTTGGGAAATTTGAGATTCAATGACCCCGTATCATTAGTTTTTTTAAAATATCTAATTGACTGATTTATTTTTTAGAGGTATCCGCTCGGGATATTCTCTATGAAGGTGGACAGCCCGTTTCTTCTTTTCTTGGCGACCTTGGTTTTCGGGATGCTGGCTGTTCCAGGGGTGGCGCAGACCCATGTGGTTCGGGAAGGCGAGACTTTTTATGCGATTGCGAGGAAGCACGGGGTTTCGGTTGAGCGGCTTATGGCGCACAATGGCTTTCGCGATCCCTTGAAGTTGCAGGTGGGCAAGGCCCTCAAGATTCCCCCGGAGGAGGTGAAGGTGGCGACCAAGACGACAAGGTTGGAACCGAAGCCGTTGATGCGAAAATCTTTGCGGGTGATCATCGACGCTGGCCATGGTGGAAAAGATCGCGGGGCCGTTTGGGGAGGGGTGCACGAGGCAGATCTCAATTTGAAAGTAGCCCTCCGGGTTGAAGAGTCGCTCAAGAAGTTGGGTTACTCGGTCACTATGACCCGTCGGAGTGATGCCTTCGTGAGTCTCTCGCAGCGGGCCGAGGTGACGAACCGGTGTCGCAATGGCATCTTCATCAGCATTCACTTCAATGCCTCACTCCATACCAGCGTGAAGGGGGCGGAGACCTTTTATGTGGGGGAGAAAGGCGCATTTCTTGCCAGGTCGATTCAAGAGAAGTTGGTGAGCGGGCTGAAGGTTCGCAACCGAGGGTGTCGCCACCGGAATTTTGCCGTCCTGCATCAAACGGCCTGTCCGGCCGTTTTGGTCGAGTGCGGATTCATCAGCAACCCGTCTGAACGCGCACGGTGCAGCACCCCTTGGTATCAGGCAACGGTGGCCCAGGCCATTGTGCAAGGCGTGCAACGGTATTATCAGAATCATTAGCTGACTGGGAGGGTGAGCAGAACGAATTTGCCTCCGTCGTCGGGCACGCTACTCTTCGGCCATGGCCCGTCGGAGAAGTCGTCGCTCAAGAGCCCGTCAATCGGGGAAAGGTAAGGCCCCGAATCGCGGGGGAACCCGCTTGTTTCTTTATGCCGGTTTGGTGTCGGGCTTCCTTTTGCTCGCGGGATTGGTTTACGGTTACAACGTCGTTCGGAGTTATCTGAGGAGTGATGAATTTCGCATCATGCTGGGGAGTCGGGCTGGTGAGATGCTCGAAGGAAAGGGGGAATTCGCCCCCTTCCAGTGGGATGGTTGGAGTGTCTCGACTGATCGGTTTGCTTTCGTGGGGGCAGACGGGGTGCAGAGCTTCCGCGCCAGCGGGATCGAAGGTGAGGTTGATCTTGGTGCAATTTGGGGGAATGCCTATCGGCTGGAGAACATTCAATTGCGAGAATTTGAGTTCAATGGTGACTTTCGCGACGGGGTCACCGGCACCGGTGAGGTTGATCGTTGGGAGTCGGAGCCGGGATTTTTTTCTGATCTGTTGCCTGACCGGGTGGAGGTGAGCGGGGTAGATGTGGCCTCGGTGAGTGGTCATGCTCTGACTGATCCGGGTGACTGGCGCTGGTCGAATGTCACGGCCCGGATTCGGCCCGGGTCGGGAGAACAGGTTTATGATGTGGAGTTGAATGGCGGTGCGATCACCACGCCGCTTTCGCTGGTGGATCGTCTTTCCCTGAGATCGGCAAAAGGGCGCTACTCCAATGGTCAAGTTTTCCTTCTTTCTTCGGAGTTCGAAGCGCTCGACAAGGCCGTGGTGCGGGCCGAGGGTGATTACAGCCCGCTCAATGGGTCTTGGCAAATTCGGGGTGAGGTTACCGGAGCGCGAGTTGAGGATGTCGTCGAGGAGGATTGGAAGCAAAAATTGATGGGACCGATCGCCGCTCGTTTTGAGGTTGCGGGTTCGGCGGAGCGGGAGGCCGTTATTCGCGGGGAAGTCAAGATCACCGATGGTGTTCTGACCGCCCTCCCGGTTTTGAATCATATCGCAGCCTATGCCAACACCACGCGCTTTCGCCGCTTGGTCTTGAATGAGGCCAGCTTGGAGTTTGAAAAGAGTGGAGAGCGACTGGATCTTCGCCGGATCCTCCTTTCGAGCGAGGGGCTGGTGCGGATTGAAGGGGGCATGAGGATCGATGGTGAACTGATCCGGAAGGGTGATTTTGAGGTGGGGATCACGCCGGGGACTCTGGCCCATTTACCGGGGGCCGAGACCAAGGTCTTCCAACGGGGGCGGCTCGGTTTGTTGTGGGCTCCTTTGAGAATCAGCGGAACCTTGAGTGCGCCACAGGAAGACCTGAGTCGGCGCTTGATCGAGGCGGCCGGCGAAAGGATGTTTGAAATGATCCCGGAGACAGGCCAATTCGCCCTGAAGTATGGTGGTCAGGTCATGGAGGAATCGACCAAGGCCATCCTCGATGAAAACGGGATCATCCTCGGAGTGGGCAAGAGTGCCCTCGAGAGGTTGCGAGGTGAGGGAACTCTGCCCAATCCGGCCGATGGCTTGATTGAGAAGGGCAAGGAGGTCGTGGGTGAGGGGGTGAATCGGATTTTCGATATTTTCGGGCGACCCATTCCGAAAGAGGAGTAGGGTCTGTCATCATGAAGGTTCATTCGCTGAGCCAAGAGCAGACCCTCCCGCTTTCGCTTGAGGAAGCTTGGGGCTTTTTTTCCAGTCCGCGCAATCTTGAGGAGATGACGCCGCCAGGGATGGGGTTCCAGATCGTCTCCCTGCCTTCGGAAACGCTCTACGAGGGCGAGATCATCCAATATGCGGTCAAGATTCTGCCGGGGGTTTGGATCCCTTGGATTTCCGAGATCAAGGCGTTGCGGGAGAAAGAAAGTTTCGTCGATGATCAGATTTCAGGGCCCTTCAAATTCTGGCATCACCGTCATTCTTTCGAGGAGGTTGAAGGCGGCACGGTCGTCCGTGATCTGGTCCATTATGCTGTCGGTTTCGGACCGATTGGCGAGGTCGCGCGCAGGCTCATGGTGGCCCCACAGCTCGATGAAATGTTTCGTCATCGTCGCGCGACCTTGGAGAAAAAATTTGGAGTCTTTACTGCTCCTCGACAAAGCGCGGGTCGGTGAGGGTCTCGAGAAAGGCGACCAGGGCAGACAGGTCCTCGTCGCTGAGTTTCAAGCCGTCTCCCTTGAGTTGGGGGTCCAGGGTGGCACTTTGGTGCAGAGGACCTTGGTAGTGGGCCACCGCATCTGCGAGTTTCTGGTATCGGCCGTCGTGCATGTAGGGGGAGGTCAGGGCGATGTTGCGAAGGCTGGGAGTGGCAAAGCGCCATTTGTCGACTTCTTGGCCGGTGGCTCGGAAGCGGCCCTCGTCCCGCAGGTCATCGTCGGGAGCCAGGCCGTTGTTGCGGAACTGATAATCGGTGAAATGAGGGCCGCCGTGGCATTGGAAACAACCGGCTCCGCCTTCTTGGTGGCGGGTGAAGAAGAGCTGGTGACCGCGCTTCTCAAGCGGG
This sequence comes from Akkermansiaceae bacterium, assembly GCA_023263995.1. Lineage (GTDB taxonomy): Bacteria > Verrucomicrobiota > Verrucomicrobiia > Verrucomicrobiales > Akkermansiaceae > SW10. The sequence continues at coordinate 5,321 of JALQTQ010000007.1, forward strand.
GTCAGGGTCGCTTTTCCAGCCTGGAAGCGATCGTATTTCGAATCGGTGCTCACAATCGTGAGGAGGTAATTTTCAAGCGCGAGGGCGAGGGTTTTGCTGGTGATGGGCCCGGGGCCGTAGGCTTTTTCAAAATCGCGGCGGTAGCTCTTGTTTCGATTGAGGTCAGAAAGGACGCGTCGCAGGTTGGCGGCCATTTCGAGGTGATTCTGGATTGGTTCGAGCACTTGCTCACGGACGGTGGTGGCCCGTCCGTCCCAAAAAAAGTGGGGTTTCCAAGCGAGGTTGAAGAGCGGAGGGGAATTGCGTTTGCCGAGGCGACCCTCGAAACCTCGGGACCGATCGACGTCGTCGCCAAAGGCGAACTCTGGCACGTGACAGGCGGCGCAGGAAACGGTCCCGTCGATGGAGAGGATGGTGTCGTGGAACAAGCGCTCGCCCAAGGCACTTCGTTCGCGGCTCGGGGTGTTGTCGGCGGGCAGGGAGGGCTTGGGGAAAACGACGGATTTTTCTTCATTTTTCTTTTCTGCAACGGTTTGACCGTGCAGCCACGCCCAAGCGGTGGCCAGCGCCACGCTGAGAATCATGCCTTTGCCCTTCACGTCAGAAGCAATAGCACAGCTTTGGCCTTTTCTGAAAGCGATCCTGTTTTTTTGAGAAAGGGCGATCGAAAAGAAATGCCGCCCTTCTTGGGAAAGGCGGCATGACGGGGAGAGAGGTCATTTCGGTCGCGCTTGAGGCCAGCGCGCCGGGCTGCTACTGGCGGACTCGGAAAAAGAGACGCGGCTCGGTCGCGGCATCGAGGCCTGGAAAGCCCGCGTTGAAGGTGAAGCTGGTGGTGCTTCCCTGCGAGACGATCCCGAGACCCACTTCCACCCAGTTCTCGCTCAGGTCTTTGTTGACATCGACGTTGTAGGTGGTGTTCGGGCTGGAATTCCACGTCAGCACCACATCTCCGTTGCCGTTACGGGTGATCGAGGTGATGGCGAGGGCCCCTCCGGTGAGGTCGATCGGAGAGGTTCCTGCCGCCAGCTGGGAGATTTCGACCGGAGTCAGAACCCCTTTCCATAAGGAGACCTCATCGACCATTCCCGCGGCCCAGCAGCAGGCTGTGCCTCGGAGGATGGCTCCGATGGTCGTGGTGTCGACGTCAGGAGAAATGATGTCCTTGAAGGTCCAGTCGTCGCGGTCGAGAACGCCGTCGATATAGAGCTGAATCTTCTGGTTGGCGTCGTTGTGAGTGTAGGCAAGGTGTCTCCAGGTGCCATCAAGGGGCTCGCTGAGGGAATATTCGTGATTGGGGGTGCCTTGGTCACGGAGATAGACGTCGAAGCGGTTGTCCGCGCCCTGGTTCTGAGTCCCGAGATTCAGGAGCGGGTCGTTGTTGAAGGATGAGCTTTCGGCAAAGAAGCGGCGGTCATTTTGTCCCGCGCCGGTGATCTTGACCCACATCGAAATGGTGTAGGCTGCCGAGGCTGAAATGGGAAGGACGTCCTCGGATCCGTGGGTGCGCGCAAGCAGTTCCTCAACACCGTCGAAAGAGGCGGCTTGGCGGCCTCCGTCGCTGACGAAGTTCGAGGCATCCATGTTGATGAGATTGAGATGGTATCCATTTGGGCCCAGGTCCGGGGTGCTGGTGCCGTCGGTGGAATCGAGTGGCCAGTAAGCGCAGAGTCGCTCGGAGAGGGACGGGGCTTGCGTGGGGTCGGTGCCGGCAGTCCTTTCCTCGCCATCGCTGATTCCGTCGCCATCCGAGTCGGCGAGGAGTGGATTGGTTCCGCCCCTCACTTCTTCCCCGTCCTCTAATCCGTCACCATCGGTGTCGGCGAGGAGCGGATTGGTGCCAGCCGCAGCTTCCGCGCCGTCGTTCAAATCGTCCTCATCAATGTCCGCTTCTTGGGGGTCGGTCCCGTTGGCAAATTCTTCGGCGTTGGTCGAGTTGTCGTTGTCAGGATCCCCGTCGGGACCATTGGCGGGGTTGATGCTCCCGTCGTCGTTGGATGCAAGGCCGTATTGAAGTTCCCAAGCGTCGAGGAGGCCATCGTTGTCGGCATCGATCTCGAGTTCATTGGCACCGGTCCCCAAGGCAAGCACACCGACTTGACCAGCGGAAAGGGCGTTGTCCCAAACCGCCACTTCGTCGATGCTCCCGAGGAAGTTGCAGCAATCGGTGTCACGGAGAATGCCCCCGATGGTGGTGGTGTCCGGGGTGAAATCGGGCACGCGGTTGTAGTCATACTGCCCGTCCAAGATTCCATCGATGTAAAGATCGATGATCTTGTTTTGGGAGACCACGGCGACGTGGTGCCAAGTGTTGTCGAAGACGAGGTTGTTGGAGTAGACGTGACCGAAGGTTTGAGCAGCGGGTCCGTTGCGGATGTAGAAATCGAAGCGCCCGTCGACACTGCTGTTGTGGGTCCCGAGGTTGTAAAGTGGGTTGGCTTCGGTAGTGATGCCCTCGCTGAAGACCCGGTCGTCGGAGTTCAGGGTGCCATCACCCTTGACCCACATCGAAATGGTGTAGGCGGGGTTGGCACTGACGGCGACTCCTCCGGTCCCGTGGTTGATCGAACCGTAAGTTCCCGGCAACCCGTCGAAGGTCGCGGATTGGCCGCCAACGAGGGCTGCCGCAGTGTCGGACGTGTAGCTGACCCCGCCAAACATCGTGCCTTCGTTTCCATTTCCCGAAGCGTCGCTGAAGTCGCCGTCGAGTTTCCAGTATCCCACCAGTTCGGCCGGGGCGATGGTGGGGAGTAGGAGAAGGGTGGCGGCGAGGGGAAGCCGCGCGGTTTGAAGGATGTTTGTTTTCATGTTGATGGTATGTGTCGAAAGGGAAGGAGAGGTCTCCGTTTACAGAAGCCAATCTCACAACCTGAGTGGGAGGATGGCCTATCGTGGAATGGGCGGGCAGGACAAGAAAAATGGTCATCGGGAGCCTCCTTTTTCATGGCCTTCCCCGGATGGAAGGATTTTTTTCTTTTCGACCCCTGTGCGGCAGACACGATGTCGTCGGCCGGATTGTTCCCGGAACCGGGAGACCGGGGAAGGAGAGGCCATTGCACCTGAAAAAGAACTTATGATTGAACTGGAAGACCACTTCGAGGATGTCATCGGAAAAACCCTCCGGGGAACGGGGATCTCGGATGGGGTCCTTTCTTTCCTCACCAATGTGGCTCCTGACAAAATTGCCGAACTGCAGCAGGGCGTGTTCGACGAGGTGGTGGTGCGGGCGATCGCGCCGGCCTTGGGACTCGATGCTAACTCACTGGTTGAACTGGCTGGTCAGGCTTGGCGACCAGAGGCGGTTGAGCTGGACGGCCTGAGGCAGTTCAATACTCTCTTTGATCCCGATCCTGACGACCCGATGTCCGTCAATTCTTACCTCATCTGGGACTCCCAAACCAAGGACGCTGCCCTCTTCGACACTGGGGCGGATGCTGGTCCGGCCCTCGCTCTGATCGACGAACTTGGGCTGACCCTAGAGACCCTGTTCATCACTCATTCACACATCGACCACATCATCGATCGTGACAAAGTGCAAGCGGCCCATCCCGGGGTGCAGGTGCGGGTGAATGCCCGTGAGCCGGTGCCCGATGCCAAACGGTTTGCAGTGGGCGAGGTTTTTTCGATTGGCACGCTGCGGGTTAATACTCGTCTCACTTGGGGGCATTCCCCTGGTGGCACGACTTACGTCATCAATGGATTGAAAAGGCCAGTGGCGGTGGTGGGGGACGCTCTTTTTGCCCAATCGATGGGAGGCGGGGTCATCTCCTACAAGGACGCCTTGGCGACAAACCGATCGGAAATCTTCACCCTTGAGGATCGAACCGTGATTTGTCCTGGTCACGGGCCGATGACCTCGGTGGCCGAGGAAAAGACCCACAATCCTTTTTTTCCTGAATTCAAACCATCCTAACCCAAATCCTGAAACACATGAGCAAGATAGCATTCGTTGGAGTCGGCCGCATGGGCGCAAACATGGCGCGTCATTTGCAACTCGATTGCGGTCACGAGGTCACTGCCGTCTATGATGTCAACAAGGAGGCCTCGGCGGTGCTCGCCGCAGAACTGGGGGCTTGTGATTGCACTTCGCTCGCCGAGGTCACTGCGGCGGCTGACCTCATCTTCACGGTGGTGACCAATGACGACGCGATGAGAGCGATCTATCTGGGCGAGAAAGACAACCTCTTGCAGGGTGCTGCAGGTAAGACCTTGATCAATTGTGCCACTCTCTCCCCGGCGATCCATCGTGAGGTCTACGAGGCCGGCAAGGCGGTGGGAGCAGAGGTTCTCGAAGGGGCCATGGCATCCTCGATTTCCCAGGCACGGGACGGCTCGCTTTTCTTGATGATCGGGGGTGACCGGGAAGTTTTTGACCGTCATCAGGGAATCCTCGACGATCTCTCGGTGAATCTGCGTTACTGCGGCGAAATCGGGCGGGCCGCCGAGGTCAAGGCGCTGGTTAACATGGTCATGAATATCAATACCGCTGCACTGGCCGAGGGGTTGGGTTTGGCCGAGGCGCTGGGCCTTGATCTTGAGATGGTGTGCGAGGTATTCTCACAGACCGGAGCCAACAGCCGGGTCTTGGAAACCGATTCCGAGGACATGATCAATCGTGATCACGATTGCTGGTTCTCGGCCGAACACGCCGCCAAAGATTCCGGGATCGCTGCTGACTTGGCAGCGGCGAAAGGGCTAACGCTGCCGGTTAATGCCGCTACGAAAGCTCAGTATGACGCCATGGTGGCTCGGGGCCTCGGAGGACTCGACAAATCAGGCATTGCCGAACTCACCTTCCTGGGCCGGGGAAGCTCTAATTAAGCCCGCTCCCGGGGATTTTGGCATTTTCCAAACTTCCTGGTTTGACACCGAGACGCAGGTTTGTCTTTAATCCTAAAAAGAGCGCGTCATACCGACGAGATTTTTTCAACACATTCACACTCACCTACGATAAGTTATGGCTGACGAAAACGAGACTCCCAAGCCGCCGACAGTGGCGAACAAAGAAACCGTCCAAGTGACCTTGAAGCCCGGTCCCCCCTCTCCACCTGCTCCTAGTGTGCCCCCGGCTCCCCCGACCGCCGGAGGTGCCCCTCCGGCTCCGGCTCCAACCATTCCCCTCAAGACTGCCCCTCCGGCTCCCAGTGTCCCTGCTCCGGCTCCCACCATCCCCTTGAAGCCCGCAAGTGCTCCCTCTGCTCCTGCTCCCGCTCCTACCATCCCCCTTTCTGCTCCGGCAGCTCCGAGCCCGTCCGGGCCGGCTACCGTGCCTTTGAAAACCTCCCCGGCAGCCTCCGTGCCCGGGGCCTCGCTCCCGGCTGGCGCTCCCACCACCAGCCTCCCTCAGGCGACCGTGCAACTGCAGAGTACCCAGCAGCTGGGTGCTCCCACGGCCCCGACTGCGCCCACCATGGCAACGATCGGGACCATCGCAACCGACGACGACGAGGAGGAAAGCGATACCATCCCGACCGTCCTCTCGATTCTGGGATTTGTCCTCAGTCTCGCCGTGTTGGCTCTCTCTCTCCTAACTTGGATGACCGAGGATAACGGAATGAAATTCGGAGATCTTTTCAAGTAAGTCGAAACCTTTTCACCAACAGATTTTATGGCCCTTCCACTCATCATTTTCCTCATTGCCACAGGTGTGGCAGCCCTCAATTATCTTACGATGATTGTGGGTGGTTAATGTCCTCAAGCACCAGACATCAGGTCCATTTATGGGCGCTCGATTCCTCAAAGGGTGGCGCTTGACGCCACCTTTTTTCCAGCCATAGTCTGTCCATGGCTCTTACGATCACAGAAGAAAATTTCGAATCCGAGGTACTGAACTCCGACCAACCGGTCCTCGTCGATTTTTGGGCGGAATGGTGTGGTCCTTGCAAGATGATTGCTCCTTTGGTGGATGCAGTGGCGAAGGATGTCGAGGGAACGGCCAAGGTGGGCAAATGTAATCTCGACGATGGTCAAGCGCTCGCCGCCAAATACGGAATCCGTTCCATTCCAACTCTGCTCTTTTTCAAGGACGGCGAGGTCAAGGAGCAAATCGTGGGAGCCAACGTGACCCAAGCCCAGCTTGCCGACAAGCTTAAGGCCCTGGCCTAACTCGCGTCTTTTCCATACGACACTCAAAAAACGGGAAGCTCCATCGAGTTTCCCGTTTTTGCGTTTTGAAATTAGAGTCAGCTCACCACTTCTTACCGTAGGCGGTGTTTTCAAGACCTTGGCCAAGCCGCTGAAAATCCCGGCCCATCCCCAAAAAAGTGTTGCAGGAAGAGAGGAGCAGAGAAGTGGTCAAGGCAACGGCCGCAATTAGGATCAGTCGATAGTTCACTTTCACAAAATAAATCGCCCCGGGTCTCTGGCAAGTCCTTTGTTTGCGGTCTTTGGTGGTTTTCCGGTCCGTGATTAGAAGCGTTCCCGCAGTTCCTTCAGAATGGACTGGAGGCGTTTCACCTCCTCGAAGGCCCGGAGGGTTTCTTCTGGTCCCAGGGATGGATCATTGAGGTGCGACCGCAAGGCCTTTTCCTTCATCTGGTAATGTCGGGCTGAGAGCATTGCGATGGTATCAGAGCTTGCGGTAACCGGATCATCCGGCACGGCATCGCTGAAACTTTTTTCAAGAGCGAGGCGGTCTCCTTCAGGTCTGGTGAGAAGATAGGCTTGGCGGGAGGCGTTACTTTCGGGATTGGGGCGTTTGGCGAGGATATCGAGGAGAAGTTGGTTCCCGAGGGTTTCGTGAAGGCATTCTTGCAGCGATTCCAGCTGCTCCCGGAGGAATTCAGCGGCGTCTTCCGAGTGTAGGGCAAGATGGCAAAGATAGGCGACCAAGTGGTCGACGGGGGTGGGGACGGCGGTTTTCCGGGCTGGTTCGTCAGAGTCACGCCGCCGAAAGCGTGCTTGTGCCTTTTTGGCAAGGGCCACCGCTTGGCGGAAGTCGTCCGCGCCCAAGCGCAGCCGGATGGCGAGGTTTTGGATGGTGGCATCGCGAAGCAGTTCATCGGACATCACGGAGACCGATTCCGCGAGATCCTTGAGAAGTTGCGCTCGCTCGCTGGCTGAGGTCAGGTCGATGCCCGGCAGTTCCTTGTCGAGCTTGGCATCGAAGTAGTCCTTGGCGGACATCAGAAGTTCATGGAAGGCCTCGACTCCGTGGTTTTTGATGAAGCTGTCGGGGTCATCTCCTTGTGGCAGGTGCATCAATTTCACTGGCAAGCCATGGGCCGTGAGGTGCTTGAAGGCCTTGTCGGCTGCCGCCATTCCGGCCTTGTCCCCGTCGTAACACAGCACCACACGATCGGTGTATCGCTTGATCATACGGGCATGCTCCTCGGTGAAGGCGGTGCCGAGGGGGGCCACGGTGTTTTCGAAGCCTGATTCCTGAAGGACGATGGCGTCGATCTGACCTTCGCAGACGAGGGCGAACTTTTCCTGCCTCATTGCGCGGCGAGCCTTGTCGAGACCGAAGAGTAGCTTGGACTTGTTGAAAAGGGGCGTGTCGCTGGTGTTGATGTATTTGCCGCGTTTGTCGTCCTCGCGAAGAATGCGGGCACTGAAGCCCACCACGTCGCCATAATCGTTGTGGATAGGAAAAGTCAGCTGGTCGTAGAATTTTACCCAGAGGCCCGAGCGGGGATTGTTCTTGTCCCGCAGTCCGCCAAGGCCGGCCTGCAGGATCTCGCGTCCCGTGAAATTGCTCTGGCGGGCCATTTCCAAAAAAAGGCGGGAGTCCCTGGGGGCCCATCCGATGAGCCATTTCTTGGCGGTCGCTTTGTCGAAGCCGCGTGATTTGAGGTAGTCGCGGGCGTGCTGGGCGTCGGGTGAGCGCAGCAGTTGCTGATGGAAGAAGCGGGCAGCCTTGTTGTTGAGTTCCTTGATGCGGCTGATCTTGCGCCGCTTTCGGTCGGATTCGGGATCGTGGGCTTCCTCAATGATCGGGATGCCTGCCTGGTCGGCGAGTTTGCGGACGGCATCGATGAAAGGAAGATTTTCGTATTCCATCAGGAAAGAGATGGCATTCCCGCCCTCTCCGCACCCAAAGCATTTGTAGTATTGTCGGGCCGGGTTGACGTTGAATGATGGAGTCTTTTCGTTGTGGAAAGGGCAATTGCATTTGAAGGTTGAACCCGCACGCTTCAGCGGGAAATAGGATCCAATAAGGTCGACAATGTCCGTCGCCTGGAGGACTTGTTCGATCGTTTCGGGAGGAATGTGCCCCATGCCAGAGAGTGTGAATCGGATGTTTTGACTTCGCCAGCCTTGGGTTAGATTGACGCCGTGAAAGCGATCCTTTTTTTTCTTCTGGCCGGGCTGGGACTGGTCTTCGGGCAAGACCAGCGGGTTTTCGGGAGATCCGACGAAGTGAGCCTGAGTGGGAAGATTCTCCGCATCGAAGTGGGGGAAAATGACTTGACGAACGGGCAGAGTTTCAAGTTCTGGGAACGCATTCTGGAGCGCGCCAAGGAGGAGGGTGCCAAAGGGATTATCTTTGATCTCAATACCCCGGGCGGTCTCGCATTTCCCACCAAGGAGTTGATGACCAAGATTTCCGAGGTGGGGATTCCGACGGTCTCTTTTGTGAACCCAGATGCCATCAGTGCGGGCTCCTTTATAGCGGTCTCGACCGACCGTATCTACATGAAGCCGGGGGGCTTGATCGGCTCATCGGGAATCGTGAATTCCATGGGCACCGAGATCGACCCGGTCATGCGAGCCAAGCTGGAGAGTTATTTTGGGGCTCACCTTCGTTACATCGCCGAGAAAAAGGGTCACCGCCTCGAAGTGATCGAAGCCATGATGGTCTTGAGCGACGAGGACCGACAAATCGGCGATGTCACCGTGAAAGCGGGGGAGCTTTTGAATCTGAACTCCATCGATGCCACCAAGATGCTTGATGATGGGCCTCTTTTGGCCGAGGCCGAGGTGGAAGACCTCGAAGGAGTGCTGAAAATGGAAGGGTGGGACCAAGACGAGTTGGTGACTGCCGAGCCCACGGGCTTTGAAAAGCTGGCGTGGTGGATTGCGAGCTACTCCGGCATTCTGATCATGATTGGGTTGGGTGGGGGTTACTTCGAGCTCAAGACTCCGGGCTTCGGGATCGGGGGGATCGTTTGTCTTTCGGCTTTTGGGATTTTCTTTTTTGGCAACTACATGGCCGGAAACATGGCGGGCTACGAATTAGCCGCCCTTTTCATCCTCGGGATCATTCTGATCGCGGTCGAGGCCTTTGTCATCCCCGGTTTCGGGGTGGCAGGGATCACCGGGTTTCTTCTGATCATCGGAGCGCTTGCCTTTTCGATGCTCGATGGGATGGAGTGGCAGAAATACCAGTGGGGAGGAGCCGACGGGGGGGATCTCATGGATGCCTTCGAGCGGCCGGCTCTGAACCTCGCCCTCGGAATCTTCGGTTCGCTGGCATTTCTGTTTGCCATGCTGAAGTTCTTGCCGCAGCTCAAGTTTATCGAGAATACCATGTTGCCGGGTTCGCTGGCCCGGGGGAATGGATCGGAGGATCAGTCAAAGGCAAAGCTGGTTGGGGTGAGTGGGGTGGCCACCACCAACCTGCGGCCCAATGGGAAGGCGGAGATCGACGGGAAGGTTTTCGAGGTTCTCGCCGAGGGAGAATTTGTCGACAAGGGTGAAGCGATCCGCGTGGTCTCAAGCGATGGCATGGGCGTGGCAGTCAAGCGGATCGAAGGATGACGATCACAGGATCTGGTCGGAAGCGTTCTGCTGTCTTGAGATGTCATTAAGGGTCAGGATGCCCACCATGCGGTCGGGATTGGTGGGGCTGACCACCGGAACCTGCTGGAAGTCGCGTGCGATCAGTTGGTTGGCGGCGTCACGGATCGGGCAGTTCGGGGCAATGACAAAGAGTTTCTGATCCTTGATGAGGTCTGCGAGGGCGGAGCGGGCAGGTGCTTGGTGGATTTCCGATCGGGTCACGATTCCGACCAGGCGGTTGTTTTGGTCGACAACCGGGTAGCCGTGATGGCGTTCGAGCCGGGTTTTGAGGTCGCGGCGGATGTCCTCGATCGAAGCGGTGAGGGAGAGCGTTTCGACATCGTGGGTCATGATGGTGCTGACTGGGAGCTTGGACCAATCACGGGCCCCACGGTAGCTTGGGAGCTTTCGCAACGAAACACCGTCCTGAATGAGCAGGGCGTGGTAGATCGAAACCGGGCTCAGGCGCCCGGCGATGGCCCAGGAGATCAGGTTGCCGACCATCAAAGGAAGAATCAAGGAGTAGGTTCCGGTCATCTCAAAGATCATGATGAGGGATGTCAGGGGGTTGCGAATGATTGAGCCGAAAAAGGCTCCCATTCCGAGCAGGACGCAGGCCCCGGTGATGTGGGAGTCGCCTGGGTAGCCTGGCAGGGGCATGATCTGATGGAGGGTGGTTATTCCGAGGCCAGCCATACCGCCGAGCATGCCACCAAGGAAAAGTGTCGGAGAGAACAAGCCTCCGGACCCTCCGGTGGCATAGTTGATGATCACCGCGAGCCCTTTCAGGATAAAAAGGAGAGCGAGGACTCCGAGAGTCAGTTGGGCCTCGAAGGCCAGTTCGAGGCTTTCGTATCCCACACTGAAAACATCGCGGTTTTCCTGGCCGAGAAGGCCGGTAAGAAACCAACCGGCAAGGCCTAGACATCCGGCAGCGAATCCTCCGGATGCCGGTCGAAGCCAAAGCGGAAAGACCTTTCTCCGTCGCAGCACCTGGCGCAGTTTCAGGATCGCTCCGGTAAAAAGGGGGCCGAAAACACCGGCGATGATTCCTATCGGGAGGGCCACCAACATCCAGAGAGACGTCTCGTATTCGAGGTCGAGATGGGTCGAAACCACGGGTGCTTCTCCGAGGATCATACGGGAGACCGTGGCCGCGATGACCACCGCGATCGCAATGCCACCGAGAGCCTTGGTGGAGAAGTCGTCGAGGAGTTCCTCGAAGACAAACATGATGGCGGCAATCGGGGCGTTGAAGGCCGCCGCAATCCCGCCGGCCACCCCGACCGGGACCATGGCTTGCTTGCGGGCCGGGTCGCGAAAGCCCCAGCGTCCGATCGTGGAGCCGACGGCGGCTGAGACATGGACGGTGGGGCCCTCCCGCCCGAGGGAATTACCCAGCCCGACATAGAGCGTGCCTAAAAGGAAGCGCCACAGACCAGCTCGGGCCGAAATGTTGCCCCCTTGGTTAAAGTAGGCCGCTTTGGTTTGCGGAATGCCGCTGCCCGCGCATTGGGGGGCCCGCGTGGTCACCGCGATCCCAACGAGGAGACCGCCCAGGGTGGGGGCCATCAGCATGATGGCAATGAATTCGCCGAGAGAGCGCGATCGGGCAAGGTCCCAAACTGCCTCAAAGAGAGCGTGGATGACCAGATGAAAACCCACCCCGACCAGCCCACAGATGAGCCCGCACATGATGCACAGGACGAGGAAGCGCTGTTGATCATCCAGGCGCGCCCGCATCCACTCCGGGATGGTTTGGCGATTTTCGGAGGGGATGGACACGGAGGCAAGGCTCTGATGAATTGCGGCAAGAGGCTGTCGGGGGCCTGCCCCTACGGCCTGGAGCAGTTTCTTGGCTTTCGGCCTGCCCTGCCAAGGGGATGGGAAAGCGAGGGGTCCTTAGTCGGTTGAGCGGCGTCATGCAAAGACGAAATCCAGGCCCGGGCTTTTTGGCCGAAAATGGCAGTGGGAATCATCTGCCGCTAATGCAAAATTGGTCTTCGGTAAGACCGTGCTGCCCCGGAGTTTAAGTGCGCGGGGGCGAAGACGAACGGGCCCCGGACTTCTTGGTGAATCGCCGACGGTAGGCGCTGGGAGGTTCACCAATGAGCTGGGTGAATTTACGGGAAAAGGCACTGTGATCATAAAATCCCACATCGAGGGCGATGGTGGTGACCGGGTTGACGCCAAATCGGAGCATCTCACAGGCGCGGAGGATGCGCAGGCGCATGAGGTATTGCCGCGGAGTGGTCTGGTAGATTTCCTGAAATTTTCGCTCCAGCTGTCGCACCGACATGTGGACTTCCCGGGCGAGGTCGGCGATGGTGATGCGCTCTGCGAAGCGGGCGTTGAGGATTTCGGTGACCTTACGCAGGCTCGGGTCGAGCTCGACCCGATAACTGCGGACCAGTCCACAGAGTCCAGCGATTTTTCCGTCACGAGTGAAGAGGGGAATCTTGTCGGTGGTGTACCATTCGGGAATTCCCAGTTCGTTGGGAAAAAGCTCAACGATATCGTTCACGGGTTTGCCGGTTTCGAGAATGAGGCGGTCGTCCGAGGCGAATTTTTCCGCCATTTGGGGTGGGAAGATCTCCTGGTCCGTCTTGCCGAGGAGCTCTTCTTCCCGGGCGAGGCCACAGTGGTGAACGAAGGCACGATTTCCAGCCACAAGCCGGAGCTGGTGGTCCTTCGCAAAATACATGAGATTGGGAAGGTATTCGAAGAGATCGCGCACCGTGCCTGGCCGAAGGCTTTCAGTCCAACGATTGATTTCTCCGCGGGTCATGACGCAAAGATACACGAAATTAACGCATTCATACAAGACATGATTGCCGTCCCTTCCTAGTTTGAGAGAGTAATCACCATGTCGAATCCACCCAACATCGCCATCGTCGGTCTCGGTTTCGGGGCTGAGTTCATTCCCATTTACCAACGTCACCCCGAGGCCAATCTGGCTGCGATCTGCCAGCGCACCGAGTCATCGCTGAACGAGATTGGGGACAAGTATGGCATCGACAAGCGCTACACCAGCTTCGAGGAGCTTTTGAAGGACCCGGAGATTGACGCCGTACACATCAATTCACCCATTCCTAATCACGCCGAGCAAACCATTGCCGCGTTAAAGGCCGGGAAGCACGTGGCCTGCACCGTGCCGATGGCCACTTCGGTGGAAGATTGCCGCGCCATCGTTGAGTTGTGCGCCGACACCGGCTTGAAATACATGATGATGGAAACGGTGGTCTATGCCCGCGAGTTTCTCTACATGAAGGATTTGTACGACCGTGGGGAACTCGGGAAGTTGCAATTCCTAAAGGCCTCGCACCAGCAGGACATGGATGGATGGCCGGGATACTGGCCGGGTCTTCCTCCGATGCACTACGCCACCCACTGCGTGGGACCGGTCTTGGGGCTGGGGCGTGACCAAGCCGAATATGTCTCCTGTTTTGCCTCCGGAACAATTCGGGAGGAAATGCACGGTTGTTATGGATCGCCCTACGCGGTGGAAAGCTGCCACATCAAGTTCAAGGACAGCGATCTCTCCGGTTTGGTCTATCGGTCCCTTTTTGATGTGGCCCGCCAATACCGCGAGTCCTTTGAAGTCTACGGGGACAAGAAAGCGGTCGAGTGGCCGCTCATCGAGGGAGAGGAGATGGTGGTCCACACTGCCAAGAAGCCGGAGCCCGAGATCCCCGAAAAGGTAGTGTGTCCTGACTTCGCCCACCTGTTGCCCGAGGAAATTGCGCCCTTCACCACCGGTGGGGTTTACGGGGGAGAAGAGGGGGAAGAGCATCTCAGCTTCACCCAGGGAGCGGGTCATGGAGGATCCCACCCGCATCTCGTTCACCAGTTCGTGGAACTCCTTTTGGGGAGGGGTGAGGGCTACCCTAATGCGGTTCAGTCGGCCAATATCACCTGCACCGGTATCCTCGCTCACGAGTCGGCGCAAAAAGGCGGCGAGATCGTCCGACTCCCTGAATTTACTCTCAGCTAAAAACAATGAAGAATTTCCGTCTCTTTCTCGTGTTGGGTCTCGCAGTTCTAGCGATGGGTCAATCTTTGGTGGTTCCCAAAAAGGAGGCACGGCGGATTTCGGTGCTCTTCTTTGGTGCCCCGACGTCCAATGGCCCTGCCCATGATCCCATCACCCGTTACCGTGTTCTGAAGAAACACTTGGGAGTGCGCGGAATCGACTTCACTTACAGTGAGGATCCCGCCGAAGCCCTGAATGCCGAGACGCTGGCGCAGCACGATGCCCTTCTCATGTATGGCAATTGGGAGCAGAACGGACGGATGCCTGAGGCTCAGGAAAAGGCCTTGCTGGACTACGTGGAGGGAGGGGGGGCCTTTTTGCCGATTCACTGTGCCTCTGCATGTTACGGAGCTTCACCGTCATTCGTGAAGCTGGTGGGGGGCCGCTTCCGCTCCCACGGTGACGGTGTCTTTGCTCCCGAAACCACCCGGGTGAAGCATCCGGTGACCGATGGTTATCGGTCCTTCAAGGCGTGGGATGAGACCTACGTGCACAGCGACCACACCGAGGATCGGATCGTCCTGCAGACCAGAGACGGGGAGCCCTGGACTTGGGTCAGGGAGCAGGGGAAGGGCAAGGTTTTTTACACCGCCTCGGGACACGATCACCGAGTCTGGGACACTCCGGAATATCACGAATTGCTCTGGCGTGGCATCATGTGGTCGGTCGGTAAGGCGACCCGTGCCAAGTTGCGTGAACTCGCCCTCCCGGAGCTCAAATTCGCCAAAGCCCAACTGCCGGGTTACCTAGAGCGAAAGACCATCGAAGAATACCAGCTTCCATTACCTCCCGAAGAATCGCTCAAGTTGGCCCAAGTCCCTCCGGGGTTTGAGCTTTCCCTGTTCGCGAGCGAGCCGGACATCGTCAATCCCATCGCGATTCGCTTCGACGAGCGCGGTCGGGCATTCGTTCTGGAGACCATCGACTACCCCAACAACCTTCAGCAGGGCGATTTGGGGCATGACCGCCTGACCATCTGCGAGGACACCGATGGCGATCACCGGGCCGATCGTTTCACCCGGTTTGCGGAGAAGCTTTCCATTCCCACTTCACTCGTCTTTGCCTATGATGGGGTGATCATTACGAACGGCTCGGAGATTCTCTACCTGCGCGATACCGACGGCGATGACCGGGCTGATGTCCGCAAGCCTCTCTTTCGCGGCTTCAACATGGGGGACACTCACGCCGGGCCCTCGAACCTCCGCTTCGCGCCCGATGGATGGATCTATGCCACCATCGGCTACTCCGGCTTTCGCGGGCAGGTCGGCGGCCAGGAGACCAGTTTCACTCAGGGCATTTTCCGCTTTCGCCTGAATGGTGACCCCACCACAACGGACCCGGGATCAGACGGAACCTTGCAGGAGTTGGTGCAACTCGAATACATCCAACCCACCACCAATAATACCTGGGGGCTCGACTTTACCGAGGAATTCGACATTTTCGCGTCTACCGCCAACGGAAACCCGTCTGCTTACGTGACCTTTCCCCGGAGCGAATACGAGCGATTCCAGATCGAGCAACCCCGCACACCCAGGGCCGATTTCAGGGATCCCTTCAATCCTTCTTCCGCGGATATTCGTCAGGTCGAGAACCACAACACCTACACCTCGGCAGCTAGCCATGCCATTTACAAGGGAACTCGCTTTCCCGAGGAATATCGGAACAAAATCGCCTTCATCTGCGGACCGACCGGAAAGTTGGTCGGGCAATTTCGCCTCGAACCCGAAGGCTCGGGGTTCCGCTCTTACCAATTGCCCAATAACATCTACAATTCGGCTGATGCTTGGTCGGCCCCGGTTTGCGCGGAAGTCGGTCCGGATGGAGCCCTCTGGGTCTGCGATTGGTATAACATCATCGTGCAGCACAACCCGACGCCCTCGGTGCGGTCGGCCGGCTACGATGCCCGCACCGGAAAAGGGAATGCCTACGTGACTCCGTTGCGCGACAAGCAGCACGGGCGAATCTACCGGATTTATCCCAAGGGAAGCACGGACCAGAAAGCGAAGCCCGCTGTCGCTGGAATTTTCGAGAAAATGACACGGGCTGGAATCGATGATATCCGTGCGTCCTTGCTTTCGGACGACCGCGTCGTGCGCCGGGCCGCTCTGCGGGTGGCACCGCTCGATGACACCTTGGAAAAGACCTTCATCAAGGACGGAAGTTTCACCGAGAAGGATCCCCGCACCCTGGTGGAGCTTCTCCTCGCCTTTTCCCGGGTTGCTCCTTCTGAGAGCGTGGCGCGAGCCCTGCTAGCCCTCAAGATCGCTCCTTCAGACGCCGGGCTATCTGATGCCCGTCGGGTCGCGATCCGGGCCCATGCCGCCGAGGTCATTCCTCTCTTGGTGCGCAAGGCCAAGGAAGGCGAAGTTCCCGAGCAAGTGGATCGCAATCTCTTCCCGGATCCCGGTCTGACCGAGGTAAAAGGTTGGGAGCCCCGGATCTATGGTGGAGACCGGCAGAAGGTCGAGCACGGGGTCTCGAAGGACGGAGGACGCGACGGCTCACCCTGCCTGGTGATCAAAGCGAGCGAGCCGGTCGACACGGGCTGGGCCTTCAACCTCAGGGTCAAACCGAACACCCGCTACGAATTTGGTGGATACGTCCGGACCGAGAATCTCAAAGTGCAGACCGGGCCCGGGGTGCTTTTCAATATCCACCGCGGGACCCGCACCAAGGCGGTCAATGATGATAAGGGATGGACCCGCCTGAGCACCACCTTTACCACGGAGCGGGGGCAGACCGAAGATCTCTTCCATTGCCTCTTCGGGGGATATGGAAGAGCCACTGGCACGGCTTACTTTGATGACCTTTTCTTCCGGGAGTTGGGACCAGCCAGCGGGGGGGATGATCCCGAAGAACTGGCTCGGTGGTTTGGAGCCAATGCCCCGATCGCGCAGGTCGAAATGGCCAAGGCGACCTTGGCCGGAATCGGGAATCCCCAGTCAAAGCAGATCCTCGCGATTTTGGCCGAAGTTCCCCGACGGACGGAAGGTTCCCGTCAATTTGCGATTGATGCCAAGGTTCACCAGCGTGGGAGCGAGGTTTACGCTCAGACCTGCATCGCCTGCCATGGCCCAGACGGCAAAGGCGTGGAAGGGGCCTTCCCGCCCTTGGTCGGTTCCGATTGGGTCACCGAAGGCAAGGAGCTGCCGATCCAGATTGTCCTCCACGGCCTGATGGGGCCGGTCGAGGTCGGTGGTAAGAAGTTCAACAACGTTATGCCGCCGCTTGGGCCCACCTTGGACGACCAGCAGATCGCCGATGTGCTGACTTACGTTCGCCAAAGCTGGAGCAATGATACCTCGCCGGTGTCGGCCGCAGAGGTGGCCAAGGTGCGCAAGGAAACCGCCGATCGGACTTCAATGTATCAGGCGGCCGACCTCCATCGCTAGCCTGAGCCGAGCCGGGGAGTTTGCCGCGGCATGCTCTCCGGATACTTCAAGTCGGGAAGGGTTGAATGTCGACGCGACCGGGCTGCGTCTCCTTCTTTCGTCTTCCTCCATACCGGTGGGCGCCAAGGGATTTGCGCGACTGTTGAAGGGGACTCATCTCGCCGAGGCTGGCTTTTTCGTCTGGCCCCCAAGGGCGTGGCGATTGGACCTGCTTCTCCTGCGGGATGATGTGACGAAGCCTCAAGGCCGGCACCCGGTTTCTTGCTCACTGAGGTTTCTCCCTGCTTCTGTGCAGAAAAGACAGGCGTAGCTGAGGGGCCTGCAGTCGAAGCTCGAAGAGATCCCAACCTGATGGCCAGCCGGAGCTGCCTCGATGGCCCAAGCCAGCCAGCTTAGCGAGACACTCCCAGTTGGTAGATGGTGGTCTGGCGATAGGTCTCGCCCGGCCGGAGGACCGGGCTCGGAAATTCCTTTTGATTGGGAGAATCGGGAAAGGTCTGGGCCTCGAGACAAAGCCCGGAACGATATTTGTAAATCTTTCCACCCTTTCCGGGGAGGTTGTCGAGGAAGTTGCCGCAGTAGAACTGAATCCCCGGTTCGGTGGTGCTGACCGTGAGAGTGCGTCCGCTCTTGGGTTCGGTCAGGATCGCGGCCTTCATCAATTTTCCATCGTCGCTGGTCTTCAATACGAAGTTGTGGTCATATCCCAAGCCGTTCTTAAGCTGAGTGTTTTCCACGCCGATTCGTGAGCCGATGGCAGTGGGCTTGGTGAAATCAAAGGGGGTGTCCTTGACGGGGGCGATGCCGGTGGGGATCGAGGTGGGATCGATCGGATTGTATTGGGTGGCATTGATCTGCAATTGGTGATCGAGAATGGTGTCGGCTCCCTCGCCGACGAGATTAAAGTAGCTGTGATTGGTCAGGTTGATGACCGTGGGCTTATCGGTGCTGGCTTCGTAGTTGATGTGAAGGGCGTTCTTCTCAGTCCATCGATAAGTGACCGTGGTCTTCAAGGTGCCGGGGTATCCTTCCTCCCCGTCCGGGCTGGTGTAGTTCAGGACAAGCTCGCTGTCCTTCACGGTGGCGTTCCAGATTCTTTTATCGAATCCCTGATCACCACCGTGGAGGTGGTTCGGGTCGTTGTTGGTCGCGAGGGTGAATTCGGTGCCAGCGAGCTTGAACTTGCCTTTCGCGATGCGGTTGGCGTATCGACCAGTAATACACCCGAAGTAGGGGCTCTTTTCCCGGTATTCGGCCAAGGTATCAAAGCCGAGGGCCACGTCAGCCATCTTGCCGTTCTTGTCGGGCACGATGATCGAAGTGACGGTCCCGCCGTAGTTGCTGATGCTGACGGAAGCTCCCGATTGATTCTTCAGGGTATAGAGAGTGACGGAGGTCCCATCGATCTCTCCCCACGGGCGGCTGGTGACGGTGGTGGCCGAGGCAAGGCTGGCGAGAAAAACGGGACAGAAAAGCAGTGGTTTCATGGGCGGGTTCTAGCAGTTCAGTTCCACCGTGGGGAGGGAAAACTGGCTGATCGTTCGGATGCCCAGATCGCAATAGGGTTCCGGGATGGTCAGCGCCTTGTCACTGGAAGGAAGGTGGCCCCGATGACGGTGAAACGGACCGTCATTGAAACGGGCGATGCTCCCAAAACTCGTTCTCGGGAGTTGAAAAGGGCGGGGTGCTGTGGGACAAAGCGGCGTGAGCAATCCATTCCGCGAGGATCTTGTTTCCCGCAATCTGGCCGAGGCCTGCAGCGTGGTCATTTTCGGAGCAACCGGTGATTTGACCCATCGCAAGCTGATTCCGGCTCTCTATAATCTGGCGGTCGACGGCGAACTCCCCACCGGCGTCCGGATCCTCGGGTTTGCGCGCCGGGACTGGAGCGACGAGCGTTTCCGCGAAGGGCTCGAGAAGCTCAATCGCGAGGTCTCGCGAACCGGGCATGACGACGAGATTTGGGAAAGCCTGGCCAGCAACGTCCACTACCATCAGAGCGAGTTTCAGGACGAAAATGGATACCGGCGATTGGCCGAGCGCCTTGACCAGATCGATCAGGAGCGCGGAGGGAAAGGAAACCGCCTTTTTTACATCGCGAGCGCCCCAGAATATTTCGACGACATCCTCCTCAATCTGAAGAAAGCGGGCTTGAGCCAGAGCAAGGAGAATTGCAACGCCTGCTGGTCGCGGGTCATTGTGGAAAAACCCTTCGGGACCACCCTGGCCACCGCGCAGCATCTCAACCAAGTCGTCGCGGGCACCTTTGAGGAGAAAGACACCTACCGCATCGACCACTACCTCGGGAAGGAAACTGCTCAGAACATCATGGTGCTGCGCTTTGCCAACGCCATTTTTGAGCCGATGTGGAACAAGGAGCACATCGACCACGTCCAAATCACCTGTGCCGAGCACCTCGGAATGGAAGGAGGGCGCGGTGGTTATTACGACAAGGCAGGAGCCCTCCGGGACATGGTGCAGAACCATCTCCTGCAGTTGTTGAGTCTGGTGGCGATGGAGCCGCCGACCGACCTCAGTGCCGACGGGGTGCGCGATGAAAAGGTCAAGGTGATCCGCTCCCTCCGGCAGTGGGACACCCCGGAGCTGGTGGCCGAGAATGTGGTGCGGGGCCAGTATGTCGCGGGCAATGTAAATGGTCGTGAGGTTCCCGGATACCGAGAGGAAGACCGGGTCGATCCCGATTCCCAGACCGAGGCCTTTGTCGCTCTTCGGTGCATGATTGATACCTGGCGGTGGAGCGGAGTGCCGTTTTACGTGCGCATGGGCAAGCGACTCCCGAAAAAGGCGACCGAGATCTCAGTCCACTTCAAGGAAATCCCAAGTGTCCTTTTCAATGCCATGCCCGGCGGGGTGCCGGCCGGAAATGTCCTCGTCATCCGCATTCAGCCGGACGAGGGAATCTCGTTGATGATGAATTCCAAGTTGCCCGGCACCACCCTGCGCATGGAGCCGGTGAAGATGGATTTTCACTATGCCAGCAGTTTCGGGAAGAGCAGTCCGGAGGCTTACGAGCGCTTGCTGCTCGATGCCATGGCGGGCGACGCCACCCTCTTCGCGCGGCGCGATGAAGTTGAGGAGGCCTGGCGATTTATCGATCACATCCACAATGCGTGGAATGAAAATGGGCGGGACATTCCCATTGCGGAATTCCCGGCCGGGTCTTGGGGGCCGCGGGAGGCCGATGAGATGCTGGCGAAGGACGGTCGAACCTGGAGAAGGCTGTAAATGAGCGCGACCATTCCAACCGAAGGCCTCGGAATGCCGGTGGAGGTCGGTTCCATCGATACCGCCCTGAAGAAGCTTTGGGAGGCCGACGAGGCGAGCACCAATGCGTCCCTCATGAATTTCCTGGTCTACACCGAGGACCCGCAGCGCTTGCAGAAGAACTCGGCGATGGTGCAGGGTCTGACCCGCGAGCACGCCTGCCGTGCGGTGCTGATCGCGATGAACCGAAAGGCCACCGAGGTCAAGGTGGAGGCTTGGATCACCGCGCATTGTCACCTCGCTCACGGAAAGAAGTCGATTTGCTCGGAGCAGATTGCCTTTCTGCTCCACGGGAAATCGCTGGGCCGACTACGGAATACGGTATTCGCCCACCTCAACAGCGATCTCCCGCTGGTCTTTTGGTGGCAGGGGGAATTTACTGACCTCTTCGAGGAACGGCTCTACCGCCTGTTGAATCGTCTCATCTTCGACAGCGCCACCTGGAGCGATCCCTTGGCGGGATTCCGTCGGCTCGCCGAGGCCCGTGAGGACACCAAGGGGCGCATGATCACTCAGGATTTGTCTTGGACGCGCAGCTACTTCTACCGCCTGGCGGTGGCCCGTCTTTTCGATGATCCCATGGCCCAGAAGGCTGTTCCGGAAATCCGGGAGGTGCGTTTGAAGGGAAACCCGGCCTATCGGGTCGCCATCTTGCTCCTCCTCGCCTGGGTGGCCACGCGGTCCAAGTGGAAACCAGAGAGGGCGTGCGGCGACGAGTGGACCTTGGTCGCGCGCAATCACAAGGAAATCTCGGTCATTTTTGAATGGGATGAAGAGGCCGCGCCCATTGCTGCACTGGTCCTGACCGCTCCGGATTGTGAAGTGAGCATCACGCGGGAGGCCGGGAGTCCCCACCTTTGCCAGTCGGTCGTGGGGCAGGGGCACCGGGTAGACTTCAGCGGTCCAGCTGATGCCGACGAAGCGGAAGGGCTGGTGGCCAGTCAGCTCTCACGGGGTGGCAAAAACACCCTCTTTTTGACGGTTCTGCCGCGCTTCATGGAGCTGTTGGAGCTGGCTTCTTCAAAGGAAAGATGAAAATCCCAAAAAGCGGAAGGATTTCTGTTGCCAAGCTCTCTCGGGAACCGTATCACCCCGCCCGCAGCAAGAAATTGTTCGGCTCATTAGCTCAGTTGGTAGAGCAGAGGATTGAAAATCCTTGTGTCCCTGGTTCGATTCCGGGATGAGCCACCACTTTCGAAACTCCGGTCGCCTTGGCAGCCGGGGTTTCTTTTTGACCCGGCCTCACGGGCTGAGCCGCTCAAGGGTCCAGCCCCCTCCGTGGGGCCGGTAGCAAATCCGGTCGTGGAGACGGCCTTGCCGCCCCTGCCAGAATTCGAGGTAGTCCGGGGCCAGTTCATACCCACCCCAAAAATCTGGGCAGGGGACGGGGCTTCCTTCCGGGAAGCGTTCCATCAACTCGGCCTCGCGCCCCACGATGGTGTCTCGGTTGGGAATGGGGGCCGATTGTTCCTCGGAGACCCAAGCGCCGATTTGTGAGGCATAGGGGCGGACTTGAAAGTAATCCTCGGAGACCGCCCGCGAGGTCTTGGCGACCGTTCCGCGCACGCAGATCTGGCGTTCCAGTTCTTTCCAGTGCAGGGTGATCGCAGCGCGTGGGTTTTCCTCGAGATCGCGTGCCTTTTGCGAACGATAGTTGGTGAAGAACTGGAGTTTGCCATCGACCAGCCCCTTGAGCAAAAGAGTGCGGGAGCTGACAAGGCCCGCCCGATTGGCTGTCGAGACCGTCATCGCGTTGGGATCGGGGATGCCCTGTTCCTGCGCCACCGTGAGCCAGCTTTGAAAGGCTTGGAAGGGATCGGCGGGCATTTCGGAGCGGGCAATACCGCCCTTGGTGTAGTCTTCGCGGAGATGGGCGAGGTTCATGGCTTTGGGTCGTCTTCGGAATCGTCTTCGATTTCGAGGGAGACGTATTCGTCCCCTTCCTTTTGCAAGCGGAGGTTGTTGATCGAGAAAATTGCGAGGAGGCCGAGGAAGGCAAAGGTCAGCTCAAGGAAGACCGGGGTAAACATAATCCCGGAGATCATCCGGAATACCTCACCGGGGAAACCGGGAAGTTTGCCGCCGAGACCAACCCCGAGCAGCACCGCCGACACCCCGAAGATGGGGAGGAGGCCGGTGAGAATCATCCGGGTGCGCTTGCTCATGCCCCAATCTGGCAGAAAGATCGAACGAAGCCAGCGGAGAGTCTCGATTTTGCGGGCCGGACGTGATTTCGAGCGAGGGGAAGCTTGCCCGGCTAGCGGCGGACGGGCATTCTCCCGCCGTGAGGTTGTTTGACACTCTGACCCGCGAAGTGGTGCCGCTGGAACCGGTCGACGGAAAAACCTTCCGTTTCTATTGCTGTGGACCAACGGTCTACGGCCCGGCCCACATCGGGAATTTCCGGACTTTTGTGATCCAGGATGTCCTGCGCCGCGTCCTCGAGCTGGGGGGCACCCAAACCAAGCACGTCCGTAACATCACTGATGTTGATGATAAGACAATCCGAGATTCGGTGGCGGCGGGAATGACCCTGGCCGAATTCACGGCCGGCTGGCGGGGCCGCTTTCATGAGGACTGCGAGGCCCTGAACTGCCTCAAGCCGCACGTCGAACCGAGCGCGGTGGCCCACGTCCCGGAGCAGATCGCGATGATCGAGGAGCTCGTCGCGAAAGGGCACGCTTACGCCTCCGACGACGGTTCGGTGTATTTCAAGATCTCTTCCTTTCCCGAATACGGTCGCCTTTCCCGTCTCGACACGCGAGAGCTGGACCTCGGCAAGACCCAGAACACCCGGGCCAATTCGGACGAATATGAGAAGGACAACGTCGCGGACTTCGTGCTCTGGAAAGCTCGGCGCGAGGAAGACGGAGACAATTTTTGGGAAAGCCCCTGGGGCCAGGGGCGCCCCGGCTGGCACCTGGAGTGTTCCGCGATGATCTTGAAATATCTTGGCACCACTTTCGACCTGCACGGGGGAGGAGAAGATCTCGTTTTTCCCCACCATGAAAACGAACTGGCCCAGTCCAAGTGCTCTTGTGGCGGGGAATTCGCGCGACATTGGTTTCACTCGACCCATCTCCTCGTCAACGGGAAAAAAATGTCCAAGTCGAGCGGGACCCTCTACACCTTGGCTGATCTGACAGCCGAGGGCTGGACCCCGATGGAAGTGCGCTACGTGCTCATCGGGGCCAATTACCGTAAGCAGCTTAATTTCACCATGGAATCGCTCCATGCAGCCCGGGAAGCCCTTGCCAAATTGGCAAAGGCAGCCGAGGGGCACGATGCTCCAGGATACCGCGAACTTACCAAGGGCGGGGACCTCGGCGTCTTCGCCGGCGCTTTTGCGAAGTTACAGGACGATCTCAATACCGCTGCCGCCCTCGGAGAGCTTTTCGGGCATCTCAAGGAGGCGTCAACCGACGACGACTGGCGGGGCTTTTTCTCCATACTCGCGGCCCTCGGGATCGTCTTGCCCGATGCGCAAGGCTTCGAAATCCCGGCAGAAATCACAGCACTGGCCAAGCTCCGTTGGGAGGCCCGGCAAGCCAAAGATTGGGAAGCCTCCGACCGCTATCGCGACGAGTTGGCGGCCAAGGGGTGGACCGTCAAGGACGGGCCCAACGGATACGAAATCGTTCCTGGCTGAGACCGGTAAAAGTTGGTCCACTTCGTGCATAGTCCCTCCCACAACTTTCGATGCTTGAGTTGTTAAGGTGTCTAAAATATTGAGGCGCCGCACATGACACAGGTTAGCAAGGATATTTCTGAAATCGGT
Source organism: Akkermansiaceae bacterium (assembly GCA_023263995.1). Classification (GTDB taxonomy): domain Bacteria; phylum Verrucomicrobiota; class Verrucomicrobiia; order Verrucomicrobiales; family Akkermansiaceae; genus SW10. Next base: position 29,532 of record JALQTQ010000007.1, read on the forward strand.
TCTCGATTTGCCATCGATGGCGAATTCGTGGAAGGGGTGGAGGTTGAGAGTGGACACATCAACACCACCTACTTGGCGACTTATCGTGACGGGGATGGCGAACTCGCCCGTTATATTTTGCAGCGAATCAACGAAAAGGTCTTTTCCAACCCGCTGGTGGTGATGAAGAACATCGAACGAGTCACCCGACACATCAACCGCAAGGTCTTTCAGAAGAAGCGGGATTTCGGCGGGCAGACCCTCAATTTGTATCCTGGTCGAGATGGCAAAAACTGCGTTCAAGGTCCCCAGGGCGGCATTTGGCGGTGCTACAATTACATCGAAGGCTGCCGCACCTACGATGTCGTCGAAAACACCCGTCAGGCCTACCAAGCAGCAAGGGCTTTCGGAGCCTTTCAGGATCTCGTCAGCGACCTGCCGGCCTCGCAGGTGGCGGTAACGATCCCGGGTTTTCACGATACTCCGGCCCGCTTCGCCAAATTGCTCGAGGCCATCCGGCACGACCCGCTCGAGCGGGCCTCCGAGGTGGAAAATGAGATCGCCTTCATCAAGGAACGGGAGCCCATCATCGGGGTGCTCCGAGACCACCTCGAAGCCGGACGCCTCGTCGAGCGGGTGACCCACAACGACACCAAGCTCAACAATGTCATGATCGATGAGCAGACCGACGAGGCGGTGTGCGTCATTGATCTCGATACCGTCATGCCCGGCCTGGCTTTGTATGATTTTGGCGACCTGATCCGGGGCGCGACCAGTCCAGTGGCCGAGGACGAAAAGGATGTTTCAAAGGTCGAGATGCGCCTCCCGATGTTCGAGGCCATCGTGGAAGGCTATCTGGAAACCGCGCGACGCTTCCTCACCCCGCTTGAGATCGAATTACTCCCATTTTCAGCCAAGTTGATTTCACTCGAAGTTGGCATCCGCTTCCTGACCGACCATCTCGAAGGTGACCGCTATTTCAAGATCCACCGGGAGGGACACAATCTCGACCGCTGCCGGACTCAGCTGGCCATGGTCAAGTCGATCGAAGATCAGGAAGACCGCATGCTCGAGTTCGTTCGAAAGTCGAATTCTCAGTGAATTACTCTTGGGTTTTCCCTTCTCTCCGAATAGGTCTCCGGCATGTTCAGCGTGAGCGATTTGAGCGAGGAGCAGATCGAAGTGATCCGTGCTTGGGTAGCTGGCGGTGCCCAAATGGCCGAGGTGCAGAAAAAACTGAACGAGGAGTTTGGCTTCAAGGTCACTTACATGGATACCCGTTTCCTTGCTCTCGATCTGGACCTCGAGTTCGCTTCGCAGGAGGAACGAGAATCCGAACCAAAGCAGGAAGCGTCCTTGATCCCGGAAAAGCCTGCCGCTCCGGATGGAGTCGGTGAAGTTTCGGCCACCCTTGACCAAGTCACCCGTCCCGGCGCAATGGTGAGCGGTTCGCTGACCTTCAGCGATGGCGTGAAGGGCATCTGGCTCATCGATGAGATGGGGCGCCCGTCGATCGATCCCGACCAACCCGGCTATCAGCCGACGGAGGCCGATCTCATCGCCTTCCAAGAGAAGCTGCGGGTCCTTTTGGACGGGCATTTTTGAGACGCCCCTCCTTCCTGAGTATGCGCTCACGTGTCACGGCCCGGCTTTCTTCCGGCGCGGAGAATTCTTTGACATTTTCTTCCAAGAAGATCGTTCTTCGCGTTTCCTAGGGTGAAAGACCTCTTCGTTTTCCGGGCCGCCCGCTGAGGGTCCGGATGGGGGTAACTTCACCGTCGATCCATGAAATCCTTCCGCCTCCCTCGTTTTCGCTTCGAATCCTTTCTCGCCCTAGCCGGAACCATCGCCCTCCCAGCCTTTGCTCCGGCTCAGCAGGAAATCGGCTTCATCGAGCAGTTTGCCCTCGCCGAAGACCGAGCCAAGGTGCTCACCCAACTGATCCCGGGCACCGAGGATTATTACTACTTCCATGCCCTCCATTACCAAACCGAACGCGATGTCGCGGCCCTCAAGACCATCATGGAGGAATGGAAGAAACGCTTCCAGCATTCGGCCCAGCGGAAAGTGATCGAGAACCGGGAGGCTCTCCTCCGCTACTCGGATGACCCCGCCGCGACCTTGGAATATCTCAAGAGGGAACTGGGAGTGACCCTGAATCATCAACAGGACGGCAAGGTCCGGGAAGCCCGGCATCCCTCGGCCCTCGACCCAAAGCTGATTTCCTGGGAATCCTGGCTCAGCGACGCCCTTGGGGGATCCGGCAAGGTGGAGATGATCGATCCCTCGGGCCTTCATCGCTTCCTCGAAGGAAAACCACAGCTCGATGCCCGCCAACGCCGGGAAATCCTCGCTGCCTTGACGACTCCCGACGCCCCGGGATTGGTCGATCTGGTGCTGGCCGAACTAAAGAGCAAGACCAGCCAGGGCTATGGCGAATTCCCGATCCATCGGATGCTCACCAAGGACCAGCTTGATCGACTGGTGGAAGCGATGCCCACCCTGCGGAATGATCGCAACTTTGTGGACGATTACCTCCTGCGCCTTTTGCCGGGACCCGATGAAAACATGGCCTCGTCGGTCACCGTGCGGGAGGCCTACCTCGATCGCGCGGAGGCCTTTGTCACGACCCTCGGCGCGCCCTTCAACTCGCTGAAGGCGCACGTTCTCTTCCAGCGCCTCGTCCACGACCGGGCCCTCGGAAAGGAGAACCAAAAGCGCTTCCTGACCTACCTGGCCCTTCCCCGCAATGTCGCCTACACCAGTCCGGTCTGGCGGCGGGATGCTCCCGACGATTGGCGGCATCCGGCCAACTTGGGCGAGGATTTTCGCAACGTGACCACCTTCCCTCCCGTCGGCAGCGAGGAGACGGTGGTGAAGGCCTACCTCCTGAAGTTCCTCAAGGAGGCCAAGGATTCCTCGACCTTCGCGCCCTACCTGCGCGACACCTGGCTGCGGGAGGTCTTTGCCGAGGCCAAGATCACCCAGGGGGTTGGGAAGCCTTCCGATTGGGCCTCGCTCCTCTCGCCCTCCCAGTTCCAGGCCTTGAAGGAGCGGGTCGACATTGAATTCGATCCCACCAGCCCGGAGGTCTTCGGCATCAATGACGAGGTGGTCCTCCCGGTCCATCTCAAGAATGTCCCCAAGCTCATGGTCAAGGTCTTCGAGATCAACACCGTAAACTACTACCGCAAACTGGGGCGCGAAGTCAGCACCGATATCGATCTCGATGGACTGGTCGCGAATGCCGGCGAGGTCTTCGAATACGACCGCCCGCCCCAGCTCCGCGCCCTGGAAAAGCTGGCCATCAAGGGCATCCCGAATCGACGGGGACTCTGGGTGGTGGAGTTCATCGGCGGTGGCAAGAGCAGCCGGGCCGTCATCCGTAAGGGCTCCCTCGGCATGCTCCAACGCACGATCTCAAATGGACAGTTGGTGACGGTGCTCGATGAAAACTACGCTCCCCTGAAAGGAGCCTCGCTCTGGCTGGACGGGATGCAATACGACACCGACGACCAAGGCCGCGTTCTCCTTCCCTTCTCGAACAACCCCGGGGTGGGCACCGCCGTGGTGCAGGACGGCGAGGGCTTCGCCACTCTGGTGCGCCTTTCGCAGACTGCGGAACAATATCGCCTCTCAGCCGGCTTACACCTCGAACAGGAATCGCTCCGCACCGGCGGCCAGGCCCGCGTGATGGTGCGGCCGTCCCTCTCGCTGGCCGGCGAGACAATCTCGCTCAGCCGACTCGAGTCAGCCTCGCTCGAATTCGCCTCGGTCAGTCTGGACGACACTCCGGTGCGAATGACGGTGAACGATGTCAAACTCGCCAGCGACCGGGAATTCCTGCACGAGTTCCGCGTGCCCGACCGGGTGAAATCCCTGACCGTCACCCTGCGCGCCAAGGTCAAGGTGGCCAGCCAGGGCGGCAAGGAAGTCGAGCTGACCGCCTCGCGCACCTTCACCGTCAACGAGACCCTCGCCGGCCCGGAGGTCGCTGATCTCTATCTGAGCCGGATCGACGGACACTACCGCGTCGAGTTCTTCGGCCGCAACGGCGAACCCCTCGGCGGACGCAACCTCGTCGTCCACCTCCGTCATCCTCATTTCAAGAACCGCAAGACGGTCACCTTGAAGACCACCGAAAATGGAGCCGTCGATCTCGGTGCTCTTGATGGTATCGCCAGCCTCGAGGTCGAGGCCGCCAATGCCGCCAGCCGCCAGTGGACCTTGCAACACGACCGACGCGACCAGGTCGGGCTCATGACGGTGCGGGCCGGCGAGCCGCTCAAGGTGCCTTTCACCGGATCCCTGAACCGACGGGAAGTGGCTTTCTTTTCCCTCGCCCGAAACGGCTACCTGGCCGACCAGTTTTCGCTCCTTCGCTTGACTGACGGATACCTCACGGCCCAGCTCCCTTCCGGTGACTACCGCCTCTTCCTCAAGGAGGCGGGACAAAGCATCACCATCCTGGCCGCCGACGGGGAAGCCTCGCAGGGTCACATCTTCAATGAAGCCCGCCGGGTGGAGCTGCCAACACGGGTGCCTTCCCACCTCAAAGGAGTGAAGGTGGGCGCCAAGGCCCTTGAAATCGAGGTGGCCGGACTTGACCCCCTCACTCGGATTCACGTCGTGGGGACCCGCTTCGTTCCCGGATTTGATCCCTTCGCCTCCCTCGGTGGATCGGAACGCACCGCTCCCCAGATCGGCGAGGCTCGCTTCCTTCCCAGCCTCTACATCAGCGGACGGAAGCTCGGCGACGAGCTGCGCTACATCCTCGAGCGCCGCTACGCCGAGAAATTCCCCGGCAACATGCTCGACCGCCCCGAACTCCTCCTCAACCCGTGGGCCGTTCGCGATACGGAATCGGGACAGGAGGTCCTCGAGGCCGGGGATGCCTTCCAACGCAAGCCGGTGCCCGCTCCCGCTGCCAATGCCCTACCCTTCGGCGAGCGACGTGCGGACGCCAGGCAGGAGAAGGCTGGAGGAACTCCCTCGTTTGAATTCCTCGCCGAGGCTCCCCTCGTGATGGCCAACCTCGTTCCCGACAAAAACGGGAAGCTCACGGTCGACCTCGCGGCCTTCGGAGACCGCCAGCACGTCCACGTCCTGCTGGTCGATCCCGACGGCACCACCTACCGCACCGTCTCTCTGCCGGATCGCAAGACCCGCGTGCGCGACCTCCGGCTCCTGAACAATGCCCTCGATCCCAAACGCCACTTCACCGAACAAGACCAGGTGAGCTTCCTCCAGAAGGGCGGGGCACTTGAAATCCCCGACCTGCGCAGCGCCCGCTTCGAGGTCTACGATCATCTCGGGGCCATCTACCGCTACTACCAAACGCTCAACAACGACCCCGTTCTCCGCAAGTTCTCCTTCGTGGCCAATTGGAGCAGCCTCGACGACGACCAGAAGAAGGCCAGGTATTCCGAGTTCGCCTGCCACGAACTGAGCTTCTTCCTCTCCCGCAAGGACCCAGCCTTCTTCAAGGAGGTCATCGTCCCGCACCTCGCCAACAAGAAGGACCGCACCTTCATGGACGACTACCTCCTCGGCCGTCCGCTCCAGAAATACTTCGAGCCCTTCGAGTTCACCCGCCTGAATGTGGTCGAGCGCATCCTCCTCTCGCAAACCGACCAGGAAAGAATGAAGGCCCTGCAGCTTGACCTGGAACACCGCCTCGCCATTCAACAGACCGACCCGTCGCTCACCGCCTACTGGTTCGACACCGGAGTGAGCGGAGGGGGCTTCGGCGGATACGCCAATCTGGCCAAGGACCGCCTGCCTGAGCTGAATGAAAAGCTGAAGACCGATACCGCCGTGACCGGAGCCCTCCTCGGTGGCCTGACCGATGCCAAGAAAGGGATCCCGGAAGCCGCCGCCAAGGCCAAGGAGAATGGTCGAGAGCGGAAACGCGCCTTGCAGGAGGTCGAGAAGTTGGAAAGAAAGCAATTGAGTCAGGAGCTTGACGGAGTGGCTGCTGATCCCTTCGCCGCCGAACTGGGCGAGGCCCTGATCCCTCAGGCCCCGCTCTACCGGGCACTCGAACCAACCCGCGAATGGGCCGAAAACAACTACTACCAGCTCCCCCTCGACCAACAAAACGGAGAGCTGGTGAAGGCCAATCCGTTCTGGCTCGACCTCGCCCGTCATGGCCTCGGACCGGGCTTCGGTTCGGCCCACCTCGGTGCCGCCAGCGGAAGTTTCACCGAGGTGATGTTCGCCCTGTCCTTCCTCGACCTTCCCTTTGAAGCCGCCAAGCATCAGGACGAGATCAAGGAAGGCTCCCTGAGCTTCACCGCCGGGGGCAACGTCCTCTTCTTCCATCGTGAGGTGAAGGAGTCGGGCTTCGCCGCCGACCGCCCGCCCCTGCTGGTGAGCCAGAGCTACTTCCAGCTCAACGACCGCTTCCGCCTGGAAGACGGCCAGAAGGTCGACAAGTTCATCACCGCCGAATTCGTGAAAGGAGTGGTGTATGGCAGCCAGATCGTGGTGACCAACCCGACGAGCTCGACCCGTCAGCTCGACCTCCTTGCCCAGATCCCGAAAGGCGCCCTCCCGGTGTCCGGCGGGCTGGCCACCGATTCGTGGGTCGTTCCCTTGAAACCCTACTCGACCCACCGCGTCGAAACCGCCTTCTACTTCCCGGCTTCCGGGGAATTCCCGGTCTACCCGGCGCACCTCTCCAAGGAAGGGGAAGTGGTGGCCCACGCCGATGGACTCGTCTTCCAGGTGGTCGATGAACCCTCGAAGGTCGATGAAACCTCGTGGGACTGGATCAGCCAGTGGGGGAGCGAGAAGGACGTCCTCGATTTCCTCCGCACGGCCAATCTGCACGCCCTCGACCTTTCCCGCATGGCCTGGCGATGCCGGGAGAGCGGCCAGTTCTTCCAGGACGCCCTCGCCACCCTCAAGCTCCGCGGCTTCTACCATCCCGGCATCCAGGGATACGCCCTCGTCCACAATGACACCGGAGCCCTGCGCGATCTCCTCCTCATGCAGCGCAGCTTCCTCGATCAATGCGGCACGGCCCTGAGCTGCGATCTCATCGAGATGGACCCGATCAACCGCCGTCGCTTCGAACACCTGGAATACCGTCCCCTCGTCAACAACCGGGCCCACGCTCTCGGCGGGGAAAACCGCATTCTGAATCCGGTGGTCCGACAGCAATACCTCGATTTCCTCACGGTCCTGAGCCAGCGGAAGTCACTCGATGACCGGGACCACCTCGGCGTGACCTACTACCTCTTCCTGCAGGACCGCGTGGCCGCCGCCCTCGCCCATCTTGCCAAGGTGCGGCCCGGCCGTCTTGAGACCCGGATGCAATACGATTACTTCCAAGCCTACGCCGCCTTCTATCAGGAAGACCTGAACAAGGCCCGCACTGTGGCGAAGAAATACGAAAGCTATCCGGTCGACCGCTGGCGCGAACGCTTTGCCGGCCTGCTCGGCCAGATCAAGGAAATCGAAGGAGCCGCTCCCGGCGTGGTCCGGGAAGGGGACCGCGACCAGGAACAGGAATTGGCCGCTTCCAAGGAACCAGCGCTGGACCTC
>JALQTQ010000080.1:0-250 GCA_023263995.1 Akkermansiaceae bacterium
CGCACGGTTTTGGAAAGGGGCGAGTCGCTGGCGGGCCAACGGTCGTTGCGAGTGGTGGCTTCACGGCGGGGTGATCCCGGGCCGAACCGGGTGCGGGCTCCGCTGGTGCGAACCCTGTCGCCGGGAACGCGGGCCACCCTGCGGGCGCGCGTCCGGTGGTTGTCCGGGCACCCGGAATTTCTCATGCGCCTGCGCGGGAACTGGCTGGAGGCGTCGGGGCGACTTCAGGTGCCGTCAAACCTAGGGACAC
>JALQTQ010000080.1:260-13255 GCA_023263995.1 Akkermansiaceae bacterium
CGCAGCGGTCAATAGTCGGGCGGTTGCCAATCTGGGACCGGACATCCGGAGAGTCGGTCACTGGCCGGTGTTGCCTGCCGCAGGTGAGACGGTTCGCATCACCGCCGAGGTGTCCGACCCCGATGGGGTTCAGGTGGTGGCGACTCGTTTCCGGGTCGATCCTTCCTCAAGCACCACCGGAGTGGTGATGCGTGACGACGGGCAAGGCGCGGACCTGACGGCGGGCGATGGCATTTACTCCGCCGAGATCCCCGGGCAGGCTGCCGGGAGTTTGGTGGCCTTCGATGTGGTGGCGGTCGATGGTCGTTCGGCTCCCTCGTTTTATCTCGACGGACTGGAGGGATTGATTCGATTTGGGGAGCCGGATGGGGCACCGCCTTTTGCAAGCTATCGTTTATGGATCACGGCGTCGTCTCTGCAGGAATGGAACAGCCAGCCGTTTCGGAGTAACGATTCCTTTCCGGTCACCTTTGTTTACAACGGGGCGCGGGCCATCTACGGGGCCGGGGCTTATTATGGCGGGAACAAGGACTCCAATCCTTACCCGACGAGCGGATCGGTTTCCTATGATGTCAGCCTGCCGCCGGGTGATGAATTCCTCGCTTCCGACAAGCTCACCTTGGATCATCCGATACGCGATGCCACCAACCAGCGTGAGCAATTGATGCACTGGTTTGCCGATCAGCTCAAGCTCCCCACCTTGCACCGTCGCGACATCATTCTTTACATGAACGGGATCCGTCGCGGCAGCCAAAGCATCTATCATGATGCCGAGCAACCGGATGGCCGCCTGGCTGAGTCGCACTTCCCGGGGGACGGGGGTGAGTTGTTCAAAACCAGCAATGACAACGAGACAACCGACGGAGGAAGCCGCATCCGCCCGTTCGTGCGCAACATCATCGATCGCTTCGAAGCAGATGGTGAGATCCGCGCGACCCGCTATCGTTGGACGACGGCGAAGAGGGCGCGGGGAAGCCGGACGCGGCTGGATGAAACGTCGATTGTCGAATTGATGCGTCGGGCCGATGACACGGGACCGGATTACGAGCAGCGGTTGCTGGAAGTGATCGATATGGAGAACTGGATGCGGACTTGGGCCATGATCGATCTCGGGTCATTTTGGGATGCTTTCGGCAATACCAACTACAAGAACACCTACCTTTACAAGCCGCGGCAATCGGGCTGGGTCCAGTTTGTCTGGGACATGGATGTTGGCTTGGGGACCGATTCGCGGGACCCGCCAAACCAGCCCTTGTTTCCCTCGAATGTCGATTTCAACCTCAAGCGGATGTATGAGACCCCGGCCTTCATTCGGTTCTACTGGCAGGCCATGGAGGAAGCCCTCGGAGGATTCTACTCCGAGGCTGGGGTGACACCCTTGCTGGAGCGCAAGCGGGCGGCCTACGAGGCGGCCGGTCTTTCGTTTACCTCACCCTTTGTTCCCAGCGGGGCCGGACGTTCCATTCCCGGTTTCATCCGGGAGCGGGCGGCCTTCATTCAGCCCCAGCTCAACGCGGTGGCGGCTCCCTTTGCGGTGACCTCGCCGGTCAACGGAAGTGAGACCGCCGAGCAGACCGTCGTCGTGACCGGAACCGCGCCGGTGGCGGCGGCTTCGATCGAGATCAACGGCCTTCCTCTGGTGCTCAGCTGGAGTGGGGTGAACGAGTGGAGGGCCTCCTTTGCTCTTCAGGCGGGAGTGAATGATCTGGTGGTGCGGGCTCTCGATCGCGAGGGGAACGAGCTGGGCAGCGAGGTCGTATCGGTCACCTCCACCGGAGCGGGTGAGTGGCCGGTGCTCGTGATCAACGAATGGATGGCCTCGAATCAAGCGGTGCTGGTCGACCCCGCCGATGGCGATTTTGAAGACTGGTTGGAGTTGTTCAATCCCGGGCCGGATTCGGTGTCTCTTGAGGGTTGGTATCTCAGTGATGATCAGTCGGATCCCTACCAGTTTCGCATTCCAGCGGGATTTGAGGTGCCGCCTAGCGGTTGGCTCATCGTTTGGGCGGACGGGGAAGTCTCTCAGAATGACCGCGTCTCGCGGCCCGACCTTCATTTGCCATTCCGGCTGTCGTCGGACGGCGAAAGCCTGCTTTTGTCGTCTCCTGATGGCGTGCTGGTGGACCAGGTCGACTTCTCGGTCCAGTCGCCTGACAAGACAATGGGGAAACTTGGGGGCGAGGTGGTGGTGCTGGCAGATCCGAGCCCGGGGGCGGCCAATGGTCGAGTGGCGGAGGTCCCTTTCGCAAAGGTGATGCGGAAGGGTGGGTTGTTGACCTTCAGCCTCACGGTGGAGCCGGGCTTTCTGTATCGGATGGAAGCAAGCACCGACCTCGTCAGTTGGCAATCGGTGGGACTGCCCTTCTTGGCGGCCGAGGCCTCGCTGACGAGAGTCGAGACCTTCGACCAAGAACGGAAATACTACCGTTTCCGGCGGCTCCCGTGAGGGCTGGCGGGTCCCTTTCGCCACACCTTGAAAGGGTCAAAAAAAGAGGGAGCGGTGGCGGACCTCCCGGCTTTTTTCTGTCGGGACGAACGGTGGGCCGGGGCGTCGGGCATCAACGCACCGCAGCTGGCCCCCAGATTGTTTTCATCACATCGAATCCTTTGGGATCGTAGTCGCGTAGTTCGGCGGCGACGAAGGGGTAGAAGTCGTTGCGGTAGAGGTAGGCTTCGGTCGCTTCAGCGAAGTATTCCTTGTGGTTGGTGGCACCGTAGTGTTGCCCTTCCCGGCCGGTGAACAATTTCACTTTGTCGAGGATGCCTTGTGTCATCGCGGCGTCGTAAGCCGCGATGATCGATGGTTCACCAAAGCCGAGGACTTGGTCGTGGTAGGCGTGGGCCAGTTCGTGGAGGATGACGGCGGGGTGTTTGAGCATCTGTCCGCGATCGGAAAGGGCGGCGGCCCGGGTGATGTGTACTTTTTTCGCCAGCCTCGGGTCGTGACCATTGTTTTTCAACCAGTCGACACCCGGATGGTATTGCATCGCGGAGAGTTCGGGATGGTGGTGTTCGAGCCAGATTTCCATTTCCTTCATTTGTGCCAGCGGCTTTTCGGGGAGGAGGATCTCGATGCGTTGCAGGTGGTTGGCGAGCATTTTGAGGGCCTGCTTGCCTTCTTCGGCATGTTCGCCTCCTTCGAGGAGAGAGGGGTCGACGTGGACCGTCCAGCCTTCGATCTTTTTTTCCACCGGGTCGAAAAACTCCTTTTCCGGGGCCTTGTCGGTTTTGTCGCCAAAGGCGAGCCAGGCTGAGGAGGCCAAAAAGGCAAGTGGGATGGCGAGACGGAAGATCTTTCGGGGATGGGAGACGGAAGGGAATTTCAGGGTCATGATGGCGATCGCTTTCGCCGATTCTTACGCCGGAAATCCTCTTGGTGTTGCAAGCCCGCGGGCAAATGTGTTGAGTGGGCGGGATGAAAATTTGGAAAGTTCTTCCAGGGTTGCTGACTGGCCTCGGTATGTGGGCGACCGCGGCTGAAAAACCCAATATCGTTTTGCTCTTTGCTGATGATCTCGGGCGCTATGCCTCGGCCTATGCCGACCCCAAAATTCCGTCGGTCAACGATCTAGTCTCGACCCCGGCCTTTGACCGACTGGCTTCCGAGGGGGTCTTGGCGACCAATGCCTTTGTTTCCGCGCCGTCCTGTTCACCTTGCCGGGCGTCTTTGATTTCCGGGCGTCACTTTTTTGCCAACGGGTCGTGTGCGCAGCTTCACCACCGCTGGCACGGGCCCGAGGCGACCGACCCCTGGCTCAAGATCCGGGGATATGCCGAGCTGCTGGAGGAGCAGGGCTATCACATCGGGTTGACCCACAAGGATCACGTGAAAGGGAAGAAATTCGGTCCGCAGTTCAGCAAGGCGGGACGCCGCGTGAACACCTTTTCCCAATATGTCAGCAAGCAGCCGGACATTCCGCAAGGCAAGGATGACCTTTACGAGGAATGTCGGGCCAACTTCCGCAACTTCCTCGCCGAGCGGGAGGAGGGGCAGCCGTTCCTGTATCATTTTCACCCGACGAACCCCCACCGGCACTGGGAGCGCGGATCGGGCAAGGCGCTTTGGGGACTGGACCCCGATAAGTTGAAAGGGAAGATGCCGCCTTTCCTGCCCGACGTGCCGGTGGTGCGGGAGGATCTCGCCGACTATCTCGGGGAAGGAATGGCCTTTGACCGCTGCTGCGAAGTCATCATCGAGGAACTCAAGGCGATGGGCGAATACGACAACACCCTTGTGGTCATTTCCGGCGATCACGGGGCTCCGGGTTTCCCACGGGGCAAGACCAACTGCTACGATTTCGGGGCTCGCGTTCTCTTTGCGGCCCGCTGGCCCGGTAAGATCCAAGCCGGGCAGGTGGTCGAGAAGCCCATCTCGCTCATCGATCTCGGCCCCACCTTCCTGGCTGCGGCCGGCTTGGAAAAGGCCGACACGATGCATGGAGAGAATCTCCTGCCGGCCCTGTGTTCCGGGAAGCACTCGGGGCTGCGCGGGTGGGCCTTGATCGGGCGTGAAACCCACGTCGAAAGCGCCCGTGACCGGCAGCTGCCTTATTCCATGCGGGCCATCCGAACCGCTGACCACCTCTACATCATGAACCTGACCCCGGACCGCACTCCGATGGGCGACCTTCTGACCTTGCAGAAGGGGCCGATTCCTTTCGACAACTTGGCGAAGAACACACGATTGACCTATGCTGATGTGGACGCCGGCCCGACCAAGGCCTTCATGGTTCTGAACCGGGACAAGCCGGAGTACCAGTTTCACTGGAACATCGGGTTCGGGCCCCGTCCGGTCGAGGAGCTTTATGAGTTGAAGAGCGATCGCCACCAGATCCGCAACCTGGCCGGGAAAAGCGAGTTTGCCGAAACCAAAGGCAAGTTGCGGGCGCAGTTGATGGCGGAGCTCAAAATGCACGGAGACCCGAGGCTCGATGGCAACCAGTTCGACTACCCACCTTACTGCAAGGAGGGTCTCCAAAAATGAAACGATCCGGACGCCACCTTTTGCTCGCGGGCCTTTTTGCCTCAGGACAACTCATGACGGGACAGGAGCTGCCGAATGTTTTGGGCGACCCACCGGTGTCGAACTCGAAGGAGTGGCTCAAGACCGGCCGCCCGAAGACCCTCGAATTGTTCCGCAAACACGTTTACGGGCGCAACCCGGTTGAGCGCCCCGATGGTCTCAAGTTTCAGGTCCTCAAGGAAGACCCCGAGGCCATGGAGGGCGCGGCGACCTTGAAGGAAGTTCGGATTTCCTATCGTGGAGTGGGCGGTGAGGGGGGATTCAAACTCATTGTTTTTGTTCCCAACGCGGTCAAGGAGCCTGCCCCGGGATTTCTCCTGATTTGCAACCGCGACCGGAGCAACATTGATCCCACCCGACGAGAGAAGATCGACTTCTGGCCGGCCGAGATGATCGTGAAGCGGGGATACGTGGCGGCCACCTTTCACAACTCGGAATTGAGCACTGACCAAGATCTCAGCTTCAACAACGGGGTGCACCAGGTCTTCGACGACTACGAGGGTGATCGTCCGGGCGATGCTTGGGCGACCATCGCGGCGTGGGCTTGGGGAGCCTCGCGTGCACTCGATTACTTTGAAAGCGATGAGTCAGTCGATGCCGACCGGATTGCGGTGATCGGGCATTCGCGCGGGGGCAAGACAGCTCTGTGGGCCGGGGCCAACGATGAGCGTTTTGCGATGGCCATTTCCAACAATTCCGGCTGTACCGGAGCGGCCTTGGCCCGGCGGCGTCAGGGCGAAACGGTGGCGCGGATCAACAAGGTCTTTCCGCACTGGTTTTGTGGCAACTACAAGAACTTTGATGAACGCGAAGACAAGCTTCCGGTCGACCAGCATCAATTGATCGCTCTTATCGCGCCCCGACCGGTCTACGTCGCCAGTGCCTCCCAGGATGCTTGGGCCGACCCGGAAGGCGAATATCTTGCCGCCTATCATGCTGGTCCGGTGTATCGTTTGTTCGGCCTGAAAAGTCTCGAGGTCGCCACCCTGCCGGAACCACAGAAGCCGCTCCACGAAGGGCACGTCGGTTATCACCTGCGCGAGGGCAAGCACGACCTGACCGCTTACGACTGGACCCAGTATCTCGCTTTTGCTGATCGCCACTTCATGGTGAAGTGAACAGTCGGTCACAAGTACGACATGGACAGGATTTTTGCGATCCGGAAGGCGGTGCGTGGGGACGCAACGGTGCTGGTGGAGTTCAATGCTGCGATGGCCTTGGAGACCGAGGGGAGGGAACTCGACCGGGCGGTGCTCGAAGCCGGAGTGCTGGGAATCTTTGAGGTCCCGGAGCGCGGGTTCTATCTGGTGGCTGAAAATGAGAGCGGGATCGTCGGGTCGTTGATGGTGACCACCGAGTGGAGCGACTGGCGAAACGGTGACTTTTGGTGGGTTCAGAGTGTCTTTGTCCGACCGGAGTTCCGGAGGCAGGGCGTCTTTGGCTTGCTCTACGAAAGGGTGCGCGGGATGGCGCGGCTGGCCGAGCGGGTTTGCGGGTGCCGTCTCTACGTTGAGAAGGAAAACGAAGCCGCACGCGCCGCCTACCGGAGGCGGGGTTTCCGCGAGACGCCCTATCGCCTCTACGAGGATCGCTTTTGATCCGTGCAGGAAGCGGTCCCCGGCTGCTTGCGGTTTCAGGAAACGGTGATCTCCTTCCCTCATGTCCGATCTTCTTCTCGCACCGCTGCAGGCAGGTGACCTGTCCCTGCCCAATCGCATCGTGATGGCCCCGCTGACCCGTTGTCGGGCCTCGGAGGGGCGTGTTCCCAATGACATGATGGCCCGTTATTACGCCCAGCGGGCGGGCTTCGGGATGATCCTTTCAGAGGCCACCTCGGTCTGCCCGATGGGGGTGGGTTATCCGGACACCCCGGGCATCTGGTCCGAGGAGCAGGTGGCAGGATGGAGGAAGGTCACGGAGGCGGTCCATCAGGCCGACGGACAGATTCTCCTGCAACTCTGGCACGTCGGTCGGATGTCGGATCCCAGCTACCTCGATGGGCGATTGCCGGTCTCAGCCAGCGCGTTGAAACCGGACGGGCATGTCAGTCTGATCCGACCCAAGAAGGAATTTGTGACCCCGAGGGCCCTGAAGCTCTCCGAAATCCCCGAGGTCATCGAGGACTATCGTCGTGGAGCCGAGATGGCCAAGGCAGCGGGGTTCGACGGCGTCGAGCTCCACGGCGCGAATGGTTACCTTATCGATCAATTCCTGCAGGACTCCACCAACAAACGTGGTGATCGATATGGGGGCTCGATTGCCAACCGGATGCGCTTCCTGCTCGAGGTGACCGATGCCGTGTTGGGTGCATGGGAGCCCGGCCGGGTCGGGGTGCATCTGGCCCCGCGGGGCGATGCCCATGACATGGGGGATTCCGATCCCGCCGCGTTGTTCGGCGAGGTCGCGAGCGAGTTGGGCCGACGGCAGCTCGCCTTCCTCTGCGCCCGGGAGCACCACGAAGAACCGGCCTTGGGGTCTCTGATGAAGGAGAAGTTCGGGGGGGTCTTCATTGCCAACGAGAACTTCACCGCAGAGTCGGCGCGCCGGGTCATCGAGTCCGGGCAGGCCGATGCCGTGGCCTTCGGGCGGGCTGCCATTGCCAATCCCGATCTTGTTGACCGTATCCGGGCGGGAGCGGTTTGGAACGAACCCGATCCCGAAACCTTCTACGGCGGAGGCGAGGAAGGCTACGTCGATTATCCCCCGATGAAGGCGACAGCCTGAGGGCTCAGCTGGCCCGGTGGATTCACGCGGGCTCGCGGAAACCAATGCGAAGACGGAAGAAGAGGACGTCTTCATTGGGCCGCGGGAAGGTCACTGGCAACCGGTAGCGGTTCAGGTCGCCCAAAGGGATGATCTCGACAAGCCCCGTGCTTCTCCTCCAGAAGCGGGGTTCCAGGTTGATGACCCGGGTGAGCGTTTCACCGGGGCTGGTGACGGTCACGGTGAGGAAATGATCATCGAGCTCGGTTGGAGTTCCCCACCAGAGCATCGTCTTCCTCCCGATCGCTGAGCCTGTCGACCTCCAGATTCAAGATCAGTGGGTCGTCGGTTCAAGCCCGACAGGGGGCTCCATCATTTTCAACGAGTTAGAGAGATTCGAGGTTTTCAGAGGGGGAGGCGGTGCCCAAATATCGCCCGAACCGGACGGCTGTAAGTTATCCCCCGGCCCGGCTCATCCTCGGGACTCCCCGGCTTTATCCTCGATGGCCTTGCCTTGCCCTCCTCCCGGTCGTGGTGGCCTCCCGGTCGGGGCCTCCGCAGGCTGTCCCGACGGGCAAAAAAACCCCCTGCCCGGGCGGGAGGTCCGGGCAGGGGGTGCTTTATGTCTGAAAAATCAAAAAGCATTCATCTCTTCCGCAATCACCTTCCCACGGCCAGCGAGCAATCCGGCCGTGGGAGCAAAGCAAATGACCTTGGTCCCGGCCTCGGCAGCGTGTCCGGCCACCATGCACCCTTCGCCCAAGATAATCTCGAATCGGCTCCGGGCGTGGGGTCGGATCGGTCCATCCGGCGGCAGGGATGGCGGCACCACCTCCTCCAGTAGGACCAGCCTGCCGGAGGAATCAAACTCGCTCCGCCATCGCTCCGGCGGTTTTTTATCGTGTCCGGAAATCTTCCACGAGGGTGCCTTCCGTTTGAGTGCTGGTGGGACAAGCTGACGGCGGCGGCGTTCTTCTTTCTGCCGTTCGAAGGTAAAGTCTGGGTGGTCAAGTCTCATGTCTATCGTACTTTGAATTTTAGGCAGGATCGACGGCCACGCAAACCCCATTCGGGTCGAGGATGGCAAAATCGAAGTAGCCATTCACGAGGACCGTCTGGAAACCCTCTTTTGCCTGCTCAACGTCGAGGAGGTTCTCGACCTCTAGCTTGCCCCAATCGAAAAAGGCCATGCTACTTTTCTGAGCAAGGGCAAGGGTCCCAGTAGGACAATGAACAGACGCAATCCCGTCGTATCCAAACGGGCCAGAACCCTCCCAGACCGGTTCGCCAAAAACCTCGCCAAGCCCGCTTGCGCCTGCTGTTTGTCTCAAACTTGAGCGCGTGGCGGTGTCGGCAATCCAAAGTAGGTTTTCCGCCCCATCATTCCCGTTGGCATTCGCGATGATTTCCTCCATCGCGCACAAGTCTGCGAGAGAATTAGCACCCGCGGATGCCCGCTCGTGGGTAAGAACGTCAGGATCGTTTAGGAATCCCACGGGATTCTCTCCCGTCCCATCGCCGACGATGGCGGCCTTGTCGAGGGCGCGTCCCATCGCGGCCATGAGTTGAGCTTCCAGCCATGCGCCGCTGAGAAGGGGGTTTTGCACCCTGAGTTGTCGGGAGATCACAACGAACGCGCTAAGCCTCTTAGGCTTCGGCAAGGCAGCAGAAATAACACCATCTCCCACGTCCACCGATGAGCCTCCGAAAACAGCCTCAAGGGTTCGGTCGATGATCGGCACGTCCAAGTCGGCAAACTGCGTGGCTCGGATCATCGGCACGCCAGACCGCAAAAGTTGCGAGTGCTCGGCGAGCATGTCGGAAAGTCCGAAAAGCACCGTATTTGGCCCGCCAAGGGGTAGGTCCGTGGTGGTCAAATCTCGTTGGAGTTCGGACCAGTCGGGGAATCTGAGTTTAACGGTTTTGCGTTGGTTGTTCCCGATGAGGTCGGCAAGCTCCATGAGCCTTTCACGGCGGGCGGGGTCGGTTCGGCCAATCAAGCCAGCATCAGTTTTGAATTTCGAGGTCATATTTTTTGAGAGTTCGGATTTATCGGCAGGCAGGTCCCCGGCGGTCGATGAGGTCCCCGGCGGTTGCTCTGGTCGAGGTCGAGGACACCTCGGGCGGGTTGGTCGCGGCGGCAAAGTCGGAAATGCGGGCGGCCAGCTCTTGGACGGCAAAGCGGTCATAGAGGTTTCCCGCCCCCGTCGATGTCGAGGGAAGCTGTCTCCGCAAGAAATTCCGCCAGTGCGGTGTCGCTGGGAGGTCTAGCATTCGCAGCCCCTGACTCTCCGAAACCAGCTCGGGCAAATCATCACGTCGATTCATAGCAACGTGAGCATGTCAAAATCTCACTTGTCCTCGGCTGGTTCGCTCTCGAAAATTGCAAGCCAGGTCGTGGTGATGTCCTGAAGGATTTCTTTTTCCTGATCCATCATTTTTAGTTTTTGAAATCTCGTTCGCCAAGGGATTTTAGATCCCGCAAGATCGAATCTGAAACATGCGGGGGAAGTGGCGAGGCCAATATCTTTGCGCGGATGCCAGCACAAAAACCCATCACGATTCTTGAAATCTCCTTCACCTCGATCAACTCGCCTTGGCGGACGCTATTGGCGAGTTCGATCTTCAATGCCTCGGCTCGGGTTTTGCGTGTCCGCTCCGCCTTCTCGTCGCTCCCGACGTAAGCCTTCACCAGGTCTTTTAGTCGGTAAAGATGCCCGCCGTTTTTCTGGCCGACGGGCTGAAAATCCATCTCGGTGATATTCTTCAGAAGCTGGTGGCGATCCACGCCCATGAGTTGGGCGAACTTGCTCACGGTAGCGGGGGGGGAATTGCTCGGTGGTGGCCATGCCTTGGGGCGGCAGTCAAAACACGTGGCAGTCGGGAGAATTTTTGAGCTAGTTTCAGACGGCGAGCCAATTCACACCAGTCGGACCCCTCCCGGAAGGAACCGCTCGCCCTAGCCCCCCCTCTCTCATTGTCTCATTTGTCTCATTAGAATCGTGTCGAGGCGGCAAGGTCGGGCTTTGAAGGGGCTGGAACCCTTGTGGTTGCTTGAATGGGACAAGTGAGACGAATGAGCTAAGCGAGACGAATGAGATAAAAGATTCAATGTGAGGGGGTGGGTTATGTGAGCTGGTAACGCCCGCCGCCTGTCGTCCCATTGAACGCCTTCCAGTGAATCGGGAACTCTCTCCCGTTGGTGTCTGAATATCGGTCGAGGACCTTTTCCCGTCGTGACCTTGAAACACCATTCCCAAGGTCTTCTTGGGTGATCTCCCGACGTGAAAGCGGGCCTTCGCTGAGTCTTGCCTTGACGTATTCAATCACCTCCAAGTCTTCGGCGTGTCTCCGGTCGGTTTCGATCTTGGCAAGTTCCTTCTGTGCGTCGTCACCGTCGAGGGAAACCACTGACTGGAACCTGTCCCGCCAAGAAACCTTGTCCCCGTTGTCATAGGTAAAGGTCGCCTTTTTGGTGTTCGGCCCTCGGGACTTCGTGCATTTGAAAACTACAGTCTTGGTTGCGTCCTCGGGAGAGCTGACAACCTCCACGAGATAAGCGGCATCGCAATCATTCAGGAAATCCCCGACACCCTCGGCAACGCTTGAGCCGTCGGTTCCCTTGTGTTTATTCGTATGAGCCAAGGCAATGACCGTCCCCCCAGCTTGAACAAAGTTCCGCAGGAGTCCCATCATGGAACGTGCCCGCTTCTTATCCATCGGATCGACAAATTTCTTCATCGTGTCCAAGACAAGCACGAGCTGGCCTGCCCGATTCTCGCGGATCTCTTTTTCTATCAAAAGAGGAAAGGTTTCCATCTCAAAACCTTGCTGGCCAGGTATCAAGAAATCCACGTTGTGTGATTTCATGAATTCCATTTTATCAATCGCGCCCTGATAAGTATCGTCGGCGTTAAGATAGAGAATGGCCTTGCTCTCCAAAGCCGCTTGATTCCGCTTGCTCAAAAGCCAAAGTGAGAGAAGAGTTTTCCCCGCATTGTAGCTGGCATTTATGATTGTCAGATTGCCAGTCATTGCAATTTCAGGCAGGACGAAAACCGCCTCTTCACAAGTCTTTTTCATCTCTTCGATATTATCAGGAGTTGATGCAATGAGGGAAGCAAGTCCGCTTATGGTGTCATTTCTGACGGTAGAGGGTTTCTCGCCGTTTGTATCTGCGGCGACCTCGGGGCTTTGGGGAACCTCCTCTTTAGGCTGGTGCTCGGGAGCGACCTTCGGCTCAAATTTTCGGATTGAAACACTCATGCGAAAACCTCCTCCGGTTTAAGTTCGCCGCTTTCCAGCATGTCCCGCAAGTCGCGCCCTCGGGGCATTTCGAGAATTTCCACGGGACATCCCATCGCAGAAAGCATCGTTCCCCAATGTTCGACCATCTTGTCGCCTGCTTCGTCCCCATCGGGCGCAAGTCTCACCGTCCGGCCTGCCAGGTGTTCACGCAAATCGGGGTGCAATCGTTTCGAGCTTGCGCCAAGCAAAGCCAGCGGAAGCCATGAGTTTTCCCCGCCTGCCCGCCGGTATCGTGAATAGGCGTCGAAGGCCGCTAGAAAGTCGGTCGATCCTTCGGTCAGAAAAACGGGCGTGGTCTTCCTCGTCTCGGGAAGCCACGAGGCCCCGACAAGCCAAGACTTGTCCACACCCGGCAAAGCGTAAACCTTGCCCGCCTTGAACTCGCCACCGTCGATCCTGCGGATTTCTCCAACCTTTCGCGCTTCGTCGGTGATGACGAAACACTTGTGGCACTCTGCCTTCACGAATCGGAGGATTCCCGCATGAACTGCCGCATGGACTGCGGGGAAGGCGAGGTGACGAATCCGCGCAAAGGCTTCCCACGTCCTTTCTGTGCCTTCCACGAGGTCACCGGGCCATTGAATCCCCTTGGGTTTCGTGGTGGCAATGGGTGGGCTTGTGGGGCATTCGTGATTTGTTCCCGCTCGCGCTTCGATCCATTGCGCGGACTCTCTAAATCCGGCGTCTAATGCAAGCTTCACAAACTCGAAAACGTCTCCCGATTCCCCGGTTCCGTGGTCCTTGAACTTCCGCCCGTCATCATAGATCGAAAACGAGGGCGAGTTATCATCGCGGAATGGAGATTTGCAACTTGCGGATGGTTCGCCTTCGAGTCCCAGGTCTCGCCATGCGTTGGGGATTCGATAGATTTCCCGCAGGCCCTTCCGGTTGTCTTCAAAGTCGATTCTATCAATTCCGCCCTTGCGTTCTGGGTGAGGGGAACTATCTTTTTGTCGTTTCC
>JALQTQ010000081.1:0-12953 GCA_023263995.1 Akkermansiaceae bacterium
GGATAAGGTCATGCTGCACGGTCTGCGCGCGCTTGAGGCGCAGGGCCTGCACGTCATCCCCGGCGAAGAGGTCGCCGTTTTGCCCATCGTCCGTCATGGGAAGGGTGATCCAGCCGGTTTCGTAGGCGGGGTTTTCCGGACGGGTTTGAGAGCTGTCGATGTTGTTCCCCACAATGGGCAGGGGAAGACGGGCCGGGACATAGTTGCCCGGAGACACGACCCGATATTCCAGCGACACCTTGGAGACGCCATCGGGGTCGGTGATACGGGCGCTGATGACCACGGGATCGCCAGAGGTCGGTTGTTCGGGAGAGTGGGTGAGCTTGCGGATGTTTGGGGCGGCGTTTTCGGCGAAGGCGATGTTGACCGCGCCGGGGCTGGGCTGGGGGAGGGAACCTTCCGCGGAAGGTCGCACCAGCTGAAGGTCGAAACCGAGGTCGCTGCTGCCAGTGGTGGCGTTGAAGAGCTGAACCGCGATGGTGTTCTCTCCCTCGACGAGAAAGGACCCCGCGTTGACGATGAGCTCGTCGTCATAGGTTCCTTCGCTCCCGGTCCCGGTGGCGGTGTCGTCAATCGTGGGCGCTGCGGTTTCGTCGAAACGATAGCGGGTGACTTCCGTGCCGTTGATCCAGAGAACAAAGCCATCGTCTGCCGTGAAGTTGAGAAGAAGCTGTGAGGGGATTTCACCGGGGGCGATCGCAAACGTTTTGCGGAGGAAGACGGAGTTGTAGTTGAAGCGCATGTCCGGAACGGTTGTGTTCAGAGTCACGCCGTTGACGATGCCATACCCGATGGGAAGCTTCGCTCCGGTGTTCCAGGTGCCATCTTCGCTGAAGAGGCGCGAGCGCCAGGCCGGGGTGGGATTGGAGGCTTCGGTGTTTCCGGGGCGCCAGCTCCAGCCTGCCGAGGAAAAATCGAGCAGGGTGGCCTCAGGGAGGAAGTGCCGGGGAAGGGAGGCCCGCCAAGAACTGCCGAGGCTGTTATCGAGGGAGGGGTTAATCAGCTCCAGCGAGGCCCCGCCACCGTCCGAGGCGACGGGCCATGGAAAGCCGACCTTGTAGTCAACCTCATCGACAATCAGGTCCGAGGCATCGCGCAGCCGAACGGTTTCGCCGGAGGAGTTCAGGTTTCCGGAATAGGGGCCGAGCGCGCTCGCCCCGATGGTGGAGAGAAGAGCGGCGGGGTCCTCCGCGATGACCAGGAATCCTCCGGCGGGAAGTGAGGTGTTTGCGGGGAAGGTGAAATCAACCGCGCCACTCAGACGCCAGCCAGAGAGATCCCGGGCTGATGAAGTCGGATTGTGAAGTTCGACAAATTCCTGGCGAAGGTGGTTTTCCGGTGGGTTGGCATGGATCTCATTGATCACGATCTCAGCAATCGGTTCGACAGCGCGCAGGGTGAAACTTTGCTCGAAGAAGAGGCCGGTTTGATCGGTGGTGCGGAGGCGGATGCCAAAGAGGTTGTCAGTTTGTCCGGAGAAATCGGCAGCGGTGCGGAGTTGGTTCCCGACGATTGCGAAAAGAGCATTTTCGGAATCTCCCGCACCAGCAACCAGCGCGTAAGTGTGGGTGTCATCGAGGTTGGGGTCGCTTGTGGTGAGGGCTGCAAGGTAGCCTCCCGGGGCGAGATTCACTGGAATTTCAAGCGAGCTCAGGTTGATGAGGTCGGGAGCAGTGGGGGACTGGTCGACGTTGATGGTGATGGTGGCCGGAGGGGAGTCGTATTTTCCATCGTTGGCTTTGAAAATCAGGGAATCGATTCCGGTGAAGGTGTCAGCCGCGGTGTAGGTCAGGTTGGGCGGGGTGCCGGTCAGAGTGCCCGCGGCAGGAGGAGTGATGATCTCAAAAGCGAGGTTGGGCTCGGGATGGGAATTGGGATCGGTGCCGGTGAGGGTGATGGAAAGGGGCGACGTTTCCAGGGTTTGGAGTGATTGCCCGTCGGCAAGCGGGATCCCGGGATCGACCTCAATGTCGAGAGTGCGGGTACGGAGGATTTCGGGCGCATTGGAATCCCGAACGTTGAGAGTGTAAGTGAGAGAGGATGGGCTGCCTCCGGTGTCGCCCATGATGGCGGACGTTCTGCCGGTTGGCGAGCTCGAGGCGTGGATGACAGTATCGGACGGGTCTCGAACTTCGACACTGAGAGTGCCGGTGAGATTGGCGGTGTCGATTTCCCAGGAAAGGGTGACGGACTCCCCCTCCTGCCGGTTGGCGTGGGATGTGGCAAAGGAGGTGATGATCGGACCATTTCCCGGGATCGTGTCAGGGCCTGAAGCAAGATTGGTGGTCACATCGGAGGCTGTGAGTTCGCCTTCATAAATACGGAACTCATTGACTGATCCACGCATGCCGGGATCGCCCCAGCTGGTGGCACCGATGGCTTCGAAGGTCGTGTTGACGTTGGAAAGGTCGTTGGTGTTGACGTTGGTGAGCTTCTGTTCGCCATCGATCCAGGTGTTGAGGTTGCCATCGGGTGAAACGGTGATGACGAGATGGTGTTCCTCGTTTTGATTCACCTGCTCACCAAGGAGCCGGGCACCATCGCGATCGACTCCGCTTTGTTGTCCGTTCCCCCGGGTATGAGTGAAGGCCAGTTCCTGTCCGGCGGCATTGTTCCCAAATTGGAAGAGCTTGCCCCAGGTGCCGGTGCCGGTGTCGGTATACCAGCTTTCGATGGTGACTCCGGTGTCGCCAAAGTTTCCTCCGATATTGATCGGACTGGAAAAGGTCAGGCGGTTGGCGTTGGTGCTGGTCCCGTTGCCCGGTAAGATCAACTGGCTCGTGCTCAAGCTGGCACCTCCCTGAAGAACCCCCGAAATCCCACCAACCGAGTCGTTGGTGTTACCTTCGAATGACCAGCGGTGGGCGAGGGTGGCGGCATGGACCGGAAGGAGAAAGGCAATGAGCAAAAGGAATTTCATGGAATGAAGGCGTGGGCGTGGCGCGAAAAACGGGGGAAAGACAAGAACGCGCCGGAAGGTCACAGGGACCGACCGACGCGCTGGAAAAAGGGATGAGGCGACCTTACTGGTTGGTGATGTCCTGGATGCGATAGAAGAGTCGGTCCCCGGTTGCCGAGGGGTCGGTGAAGGTGGAGACCTCCGAGGTGGCCAGGAATTGATCGTCGACATCGATCCAGCCCGGTGAATCGGCCGCCAGAAGTTGATCCGAGCGGTCGATGCGGTAGCGGCGACCGGCAATCGAATTGAAGGTCAGGGTCACGGACCCAGTGACCGGGTCCCGTGAGATGTCGGTGATGGCGAGTTCGCTTTGACCGGGGAGGGCATCGGGGCCAACGGCGAAACTTGCGGTGACATCGTCCTCGGTAAGAGTGCCCTTCCAGATTCGGAATTCATTGACGGACCCCAGATGACCGGAATCGTTCCAGGCGGTTGAGCCGATGGACTCGGTGTTCGTGACAATGTTGTTCACCGGGTTTGTCGGGGCGTCTGAGATTTCTTTGGTGCCATCAACCCAAAGATTGGTGGTGCCATCGGCGGCCACACTGATCACGAGGTGGTGTTCCTCGTTGAGGGGGAGCCGGTCATCGGTTCCAAAGGGAATCGAATCGAGGGCAATGGCTCCGTTGCGATCGAGGCCGGGAGCAAGGTCGGCACCTGCGCGTTGATGGGTCCAGGCGATTTCTTGTCCGGCGGCATTGGTCCCAAAGGTAAAGAGTTTGCCCCATCTTGGGGTTCCGGCATCGATATACCAAGTTTCGATGGTGAATCCGGTTCCCCCGAAATTTCCACCCAGATCGACCGGGGTGCTGAAGCCCATGCTGGAGGCTTCGGGACCGGTGCCGGCCCCATCGAGTTGAAGCTGGTTGTCCGAGACCGTGGCGGTGGCCCGCAGGATCCCCGTGTTGCCGCCGACGGTATCCATCAATTCGGACCCGGGGCTAAATGACCAGCGGTGGGCGAGTTCAGGAGTCACCGGACCGGGGTCATTGGCGTCGTTGGGATCGGTGTTGTTGGCGATCTCGATGTTGTCATCGAAAAAGTCGCCGTCTGAATCGGGGTTGAGCGGATTGGTCAGGAAGTCGAGCACCTCTTGTCCGTCGTTGAGGGTGTCGTCGTCCGAGTCGGCATCAAGCGGGTCGGTGTTTTCGGTGTTCACCTCACGACCGTCATTGAGGTTGTCGCCGTCCGTGTCGGCGTCGTTCGGGTTGAGTTTCCCGTTGAATTCGAATTCCTCGAGGTTGGTGAGGCCGTCTTCATCGGGGTCGTCGTCCGCCCCTTGAGTGAGATCGCCCACCCCGAACCACTGCTCTTCCCAGCTGTCGGGAAGGCCGTCGCCGTCGGAGTCTTCCACGACAAAGAGCTCGTCGGGTCCGGCCGTGTTGCTGGCTTCAACCTCGATGGCGGTCAGTTCCCCGCTGTAGATGCGGAATTCGTTGACTGACCCCGTCATGCCGGGGTCACCCCAGCTGGTGGCCCCGATGGCTTCGAAGGTCGTGTTGACATTGGCGAGATCGTTGGTGTCGACATCGGTCAGTTTTTGCACGCCGTCGACCCAGGTGTTGAGATTGCCATCAGGTGAGACGGTGATGACGAGATGGTGTTCCTCGTTTTGGGTGACCTGTTCTCCAAGAAGCTTGGCGCCATCGCGGTCAATGCCTGTTTGCTGTCCGTTGCCCCGGGTATGAGTGAAGGCGAGTTCTTGGCCAGCGACATTGTTGCCAAATTGAAAAAGCTTTCCCCAAGTGCCGGTGCCGGAGTCGGTGTACCAGGTCTCGATGGTGACTCCAGTGCTGCCAAAGTTTCCTCCGATGTCGACCGGATTGGTAAAGGTCATCCGGTTTGCGCCAGCCGAGCTTCCCAGTCCGGTCAGGATCAGTTGGCCGGGTGTGATGGAGGCACCTCCTTCCAGAACGCCGGTGTTTCCTCCTACCGAGTCGGTGGTATCAAAATCGAACGACCAGCGGTGAGACAGAGTCGCTCCGTGCGCTTGAAGGAAGGAAGAAAAGAGAAACAGAAGGGCGGCGAAACCGGTTGGGAAGGTCGAATTCATGGGTGCGCGGATTCAAATTGAACCGTAACAGGCTAGGGAAGATTTCGGGAGTTGTCAAAAAAACTTGTAAAGCCTATTTTAGTTTAAAAAACTTATTATCAATAGATTAGGGAATTTCATTATTGGGGGAGTGGGAGGATTTGTGCCATTTCAGGAAGGAATTGCGCAAAAAAGGCCCGTCTCGGAATGAGGCGGGCTTTGGTGAGAAAGGGAGGCCGGAGTGGATTATCTTCGGCGACGGAAGACGATCAGTCCGCCGGCGGCGAGGGAAAGGAGCATGCCGCTCGGTTCCGGGATGACAACGCCGGGACCGGCGGCGAAGTTGGAAGCGACGTCGGCGGCACTGAGTTCACCCGACCAAATGCGGAATTCATCAACCGTCCCGTTCATGCCGGGGTCGCCCCAGCTGGTGGCACCGATGGCCTCGAAGTCGGTGGTGACATTTGAAAGGTCGTTGGTGTCGACGTTGGTGAGTTTTTGGATCCCATCCACCCAGGTGTTCAGATTGCCATCTGACGAGACACTGACGACAAGGTGGTGCTGGGTGTTGGGCGTGATTTGCTCACCGAGAAGCTTTGCTCCATCGCGGTCGACTCCCGTTTGTTGTCCATTCCCGCGGGTATGGGTCCAGGCCAGTTCCTGTCCCGCGGAATTGTTCCCAAATTGGAAGAGCTTGCCCCAAGTTCCGGTGTTGTTGTCGGTATACCAGCTTTCGATGGTCACTCCGCTCGCGCCGAAATCGCCACCGATGTCGATGGGCGTGGTGAATCCCATGTGGTTGGCATTGGTGCTGGTTCCCAGCCCGGCGAGTTGGAGAGCTCCTCCGCTGACGGTGGCACCATTGTTCAGGACGCCGGTATTGCCTCCAACGGAATCGACGAGTTCGGATCCGGGCTCAAAGGAATATCGATGGGCAATGGTGGCAGCGTGAGCGAAGCCCACCGCAAGGCCGGTGGTGAGGATGACTGGGATATTCATAGGTTGTCGCTTTTTTGTTAGGGATCAGTGTGTCAGAATCTTCAGTTTGCTGTCAAATTGCACGATTGATTATTATTTTCTCAAAACTAGCTTTAAATAAAAGGGTTATTGATCTCCCCTCTGGGGCGGATGTCTTATTTTGTGCCAATCATGGAATCATTTGCGCATTTGTCTTTCATCGTGGAAGTGAATTGCTGGGTTCGTCGATTCAAGCTATCAAGGCCGGGATGAAGGACTTCAGGTCTTATTGGAGAGGATGGTTGCCGGTGGTTTTGATTGGAGTGGCGGTGGGGTTGTCTTCATGTCGGGAGGAGCTTGAGGAGCCGACGATCGGGGGCAAAGGAAAGAAGGTTTCAGCCGATGAAGCTTATCGGAAGATGATCCGGATTGAGGAGGTGGTGGCCGAGTTGGTAGGGCCGGTCAATCGTTTGAAGAGGGCCCTGGCGAATCTGGAAATCGTCCCCGATGCGAGGTTGTTTGCTGAGGGGGCACAGGTTGTCGAACTAGCGGAGGTTCAGGAAGCCGAGGGCGAATTGCCGGGCGTTCAGGTGGGCGAGTTTGGCCGGGGGAAGGAGGTGGAATTGGGCAGGGATTTGAAGATTTGGTCGTCGTTGTTTGATCGGGTGACGGGCTTCAAAAAAGTTGGTTTGGGGACCTTGAAAGGGGAGTTTGGAAAAGAGGGCGAGTTTTATTCCAAATTAAAAGTCAGTCTTGGAGGAATCACCAAGGAAGGAAAGACTGGATCATGGAAGGGGAAAATCGGGGTGGATTGGATCAAGGAGGGCGACGATTGGTTGATCAGCCGGATGGAGCCGCTGGAACTGCGGGAGAGGACAATCGCAACGCCTTTGTTCGGGGAAGTGCTGGATCGCGTTCTCACCAGTCCGGAGGATCTGCAAAAAGCAAGGCAGTCGGTCCATGAGAGATACATCCGGGAGGTTTTTTTTACGGGAGGAACGAAATTCGCGTATCCGCGGCATTACTGGAACTACATCGCGACTTGGGATTCCCTTGACCAACACACCTCGGTGTCGGTGGTCGATGTGGATGATGATGGTCGTGATGATTTTTATGTGACGGCGAGGTGGGGGCGGAACCAACTCTGGCGGAACCGGGGGGACGGGACCTTTGAGGATATTGCATCGAGGGTGGGGCTCGATCTGGATGGGGTTTGCAACTGCTCGCTATTTGCCGATTTTGATAACGACGGAGATCAGGACGTCCTGATCGGCCGGAGCTTGGAGAGAGCCCGCTATTTTATGAATGTCGACGGTGTGTTTCATGATCGGACGAAGGAAAAGGTTGAAGGTCTGCTTCCCTATTGGACTTCGGCGATTTCGTCGGCTGATGTCAATGGTGACGGTCTTCTGGACTTGTATCTGGCGACCTACCGGCTTCCGATCTCGCGACCGCGCAATGTCCTGGCAAAAGAGTTCCTGAGCCCGGCCGAACAAGAGGAATGGAAGCGGAGGCGGGTGGAGGACCATCCGGTCTTCCGCCTGACGGGGCCGCCGAATCTTCTTCTGATCAACCAAGGGGACGGCCGCTTTGTTCCTGCGCCGAAAGCGGGTGGCGCTGATCTTTGGTTGTCGAGTTTCCAGGGAACGTGGTCGGATTACGACAATGATGGCGATCCGGATTTGTTTGTCGCGAATGACTATGCCCCGGACCACGTGTTTCGAAATGACGGTGGCCGCCTCGTTGATGTCACCCGGGAGGTGGCAGGCGACCAGTTGCAGGGATTTGGAATGGGTGTGACCTTGGGTGACTTTGACAACGACGGTTGGTTGGATCCCTATTTCACCTACATGTATTCAAAGGCGGGGAATCGCATCACCTCGATGTTTCAGGGATTGGAAAAGAGAATGTATGAGGGGGTGAAAGGGAACAAGCTGCTTCGTAATACCGGCTCGGGGTTCGAGCCTGTGGATCATCAGGTAGCGCAGGCCGGTTGGTCGTGGGGAGGCCAATTCGCGGATTTCGACAATGACGGATTTTTGGACCTCTACGTTGCCAATGGTCTCTACACTCCGCCTCCGGGGACCCAGACCGAGGTGGATTTGTGAAGTAGCCTCTGGCGCTCGGTCGTGCGCTCGGATACCAATCTCAGCAGGAGGTTTCAGGAAGAAGGAGTCGATGCCCGGGAGTATGGCATGATGCCCGGAGTGATCGACACCAGCAAGAAGGTGGAAGGCAAGCCGGTCTTGCGCAGCCACTCATTCAGCGGAAAGGAAAGCAATAGCGTATTCTGGAATCTGGGAGGCAAGGATTTTCGTGATCTCTCGGGAATCACCGGGCTCGACAGTATCGCGGATGGACGTTCCTTCGCGTTCTTCGATTTTGATCAGGACGGGAGGCAGGATGTCATCCTCACCAACACCAACAATCCCCAGTTGCAGGTGTTTCGGAATCAAATTGAAGGAGCGGGCCAGGCGATCCGCGTGAAGTTGGAAGGGGGCAACCGTCAGGCGAGGGCTTCGGACACCTGGAGTTCGCGTGACGGATACGGGGCTCATGTTTTGGTGGAGGCGGGAGGCCGGACTCTGCGCCGGGAACTGCGGGCCGGCGATGGACTTGCCGCCCAGAATAGTGATGTTCTTCTGATCGGGATCGGGCAGGTCGAAAAGGCGGACAAGGTGACCGTCCTCTGGCCATCGGGTAAAAGGAGCGAGGTGGGGCCGGTCAAGGCGGGTGATCTGGTGGTGATCCGGGAGCGGGGAGGGCAGGTTGTCATGAAGGAGTTGGAGCGCTTGGCGCTTCGGGAAACCGGGGTGAGAGTCAGGGGGGATATGCTCAAGCTGCCGGTGGATCGCGAAGTGAATGTGGTGGTGACCCTGGCAACCTGGTGTCCGGTATGCCGAGGGGAGGTGGCTCATTTAAGGAGGCTTGCGGCCGAGGTCGATCGCGTGGGTTTCTATGCTTTTCCGATCGATCCCGATGAAGGTCCGGCCGACTTCAAGACCTTTGAGGAGGAGGTGAATCCGCCCTACCGTATTTTGGGAGGGGCATTGGGGATGCGGCCGGAAGTGGAAGCCCTGATGATGAAAAACTTTGGAGAGCATCCTCTTCCTTCGACATTCATTTTGGATCGGGACGGGGCAATCCTCAAGGTCATGAAAGGCACGCCGACGTTGTCGGACCTCAGGTTGCTCACTCGGTGATGGAGATCACCCCGTTTTGATCCGTGACCCGGTGCTCCGAGGTCCTGCCGGATGGCCAGCGAATCATGAGCTTTTCGATGGTCTCTCCTTCGGTCAGGCCGATGAAGATGGAGGGCGAGTTCTGGGAGGATAGCCCTTCCCCGCTGGACCTCTGGAAGGCCCGCTTCCCCCGGTTGGTGTGGACGGTCACGAAGGCACCGACGGCATCGCGGTTGCTGATCGTGCCAGTGAGATTGAGCCGAATGCTGCGGCCCCGGCCCCCAAGGGTTTGGAACTGGTTGCGAAAGATGCGGAGGCGAGGGGCGTTGGTGCTGGCGAGGGCGATGTCAACCCAGCCATCCTGGTCGTAATCGAAGAGCGAAAACGAACGGGCGTCTTCACGGCAGTCGATGCCGCTCACCAGCGAGTGGTCCTGGAAGGCCCCTTCCGTCGAAATGAGAAGACGGTTTCGTTCGTTTCCGCTCAGCGAATTGCTCAGGTAGGCTGGTCCGCCGGGCTTCGTTTGCCGGACGCGGAGTTGAAAATCGAGAAGGGGGGATTTCCAGGCGGATGATGTCCGAAATTCTTCCGACTTTGTCGGGTCGGTGAGCACGACCGTGCTCCAGAAGCAACTTCACAAGTCCACTTCGGTGGCGACTGCCTTGGGCGCGGAGTAGTAGCCGCAGGGGACATAAAGGTCGAGATTGCCGTCGTTGGTGAAGTCCGCAAACTGGCCCCCGAAAGACCAGCCGGTCCGCGTTTCGGGGGCGTCGGGAGCGGCCACCTGGTGGAAGGTGCCCCCGTCATTTCGATAGAGGAAATTCCCGCGGGCCGAGACTTTGATGCGTGGGTCAACATCGCCCACCAGTGCGATGATGCGGTTGCCGGCCTTGGAATACATGTTGGAGACGAAGAGATCGAGATCACCATCCCGGTCGTAGTCGCCGAAGGAGGCTCCCATGCCGAAGGCCATTTCGCCATCGGGAAAAACCGTGGAAAATGCTTCCGTGAAAACCGGGTCGGATGAGCCTTTCGGGGTGTCGTTGCGCAACAAGCTGTCTGGCGCAAAGTCATTGCAGATGTAGAGATCGTCGTCGCCGTCATTGTCCACATCGGCCCAGGCCGGCTGGTAGCTCTTGCGCCAAAGTTTGACCGCCTCCCCGCCGGCGCGTTCAAGACGGCCGCCGCCCCGGTTCATGAGGAGGACATTGGGACCTCCCCGGTCATCAAAGTAGGGGTGGGAGGTCTTGAATAATTCCTCGAGGCGGGACTTTTCCCGGGGGGCCAGATAACGGTCCATCCAAATCGGATTCACATCGGTGCCCGGCGTGTAGGTGGAGAGATAGACATCCAACAGTCCGTCTCGATTGACATCGGCAGCGGAGGCTGCAACCACGAAGTATTGTTTTCCGAGATCAGTGAGGCGGTCGGTGGCGTTTTCGAACCGGCCCCGGTTGTTCTGATAGTAGCGGGTGGGTTCGAGTGAGCGACAGACGAGGGCGTCAGGATCGCCATCATTATCGAAGTCGGCAAAGAGGGTGAAAGTGACGCAATCTCCCGGAGTGAGACCTGACTCCACCGTGACGTCATCGAAGGTGCCGTTTCCGAGGTTGCGAAGGAGTAGCGGTTCGAGGTATCGGGCGGTGACGAAGAGGTCGTCGAGGCCGTCCGAATCGTAGTCAACCACGCTGACCGACGGGTATTGGTAGGCACTCGCCATGTCGGGGAGGTCACCGTATTCACGTTTTGGGAGAACCAGTTTTTTTTCGCTGAGGGCTTGCTCGGTAATCTCGTAGTGCATTGACCGTTGCGCTTGGTCGAGGGCAAAGGAGGAGGTGATGGCTTCCAGGGTGGCATCTTTGAAAAGGGGGGAAGGTGAGAGAAGAGGATGAAACTCCAGTTGATCCCAGGCGGCCAAGGACGGGGAATCGTCGGGATTGCGCCAGGTCAGTGCCTGTATGGCTTTGATCCCGACAAGTGATCCGTCGGGTTTCTGCACGAGGCCTTCGAACTTGGTTGTGGTGATGAAATTCGGGCCTTCAAATGATGTCGCCAGGGTCCCAAAACTGGCGTTGATCCAGATCCCGTCGCCTTGAAGGTAGGGATGCCATTCTCGGGGAAGGCGGGTGGGCGGAACCTTTCCCGACTTGAGGTCCCCGGCCAAGGCTTTAAGGCGGGGGGTGAGTTTGAGAACCATCTCCTCGCTGCGGACCACCCGTGCTGGGACTTCTTCGGGAGCGGGTGGTTCGCCCTCCTCGGAACCGGGCGTCGAGAGGGTGTTGGAGTCCTTGCAGGAGAACAGAAGGATGAAGAAGAGGAGCGGAGATCTCATCGGAGGCTGTGATTTTTGCGGAAGCTGGCGGGGGTGGTGCCGGTTTGGGTCTTGAAGGTTTTGGCAAAGTGCTGCCGGCTGCCGAAGCCGGAGAGTTCGGCCACGGTGTCTATGGTGTATTCGGGGTTGCCAAGGAGCCGTTTGGCGATGTTGAGACGCGCCTCCAAGATGGAAGCATGAATGGTGCGCCCGGTGATTTGCCGGAAGCGCCGTTGAAGCTCGCGGCGGGAAAGCGGAACCGTCTCCACCACATCATCGACTCCGATCGGGCTGCCTGCGTTTCGGTTGATGAAGCGCGCGGCGCGGGCAATCAGGGGGTCGCTGATGGCTGGTTCACCCGACGACCCCCGGACCACGAGGCGGGTGGGTGGGATGAGAATTGGTCCGGGAGGGCGGGCTCCTCCTTCGAGGAGATCGTTGAGGAGGCGGGCGGCGCGGTAACCGACCTCGAAATGGGACGCATCGATGCTGGAGAGGGTCGGGGTGCAAAGGCCGCAGGTCACGGTGTCATTGTTGACCCCAACGACGGCGAGGTGTTCCGGAATGGTCACCCCCATTCTCCGGGCGGCCTCAAGGATGATGGGGGCGATGTGATCACACGACACAAAGATGCCGATGGGAAGCGGGAGGTTTCTCAACCAAATTTCAGCTCTTTCTGCGTCATTCCCCTCGTCAGAGGGGTGCTTGGAAACGGTAAAGGAAGAGATCGTGGAATGACCCGATGAGGCCGCTTCGCAAAAATGGGAACCCCGCAGGATGGACCAGCGGGTGTCGTCGATCCCGCAGAAGGCGAAGTTTTTGAAACCTTGTTCCCTGAGGTGTTTCAGGGCCGTCAGGGCGATGGCTTTGTCATCGGTGTGGACGAGTGGCAAAGAGCGATCATGATGATCCCCGAGAATATCGACGACGGGAATGCCTCTCTCGATCAACTTGTGGGCGCGAAGACGACCGGCCTCGTCGTAGATGCGGGTGATGACGCCGTTGATGGGTCGGTTGGCGGCCAGGGGTTCAATGTGGGAGGGCCCGGAAATACTTCCGTGGAGAGCCCAGTTTCCAGCGTTGTGGTGGACGTCCCATCGGTGAATCTCCCTGACGAATTTGGAGATGCCACGGAGCATGTCCCGCCCCGGCGCGATCGCGGTTTCGATTTCGAGGAGAATCCGCCGCCGATTGCTTTCTTTGGAGTTTTGCATGGATGGGAGCCGAAGAAATCAGGAGCCGATTGTTGAGAGCGGTCGGCGACAACGACCCCTTTTCAGCGTCCGTTGGGATGCCTCAAAGCTGGGATCGAGTCGAAGTTGGAACGTATTGCGCCAAAGCGTTGGTGGCCAGAAAAAAGGTCCCGGAGGGCTGTGTCACATTCAGTTGCCATGGATGGGCCGCTTCTCACCAGATTTGATTGGTCGGATAACTGTCCCATTAGCATCTAAAACTGGATGCATTGGTGCCAGCGTTGATCGACGACTGGAAAATCGGCTCAAGAGGCAAGTG
>JALQTQ010000081.1:12963-13196 GCA_023263995.1 Akkermansiaceae bacterium
CCTGGCAGCCTGGCGCACAAGAAAGGTTCCGGGGAGGGGGGTGCTTTGGAAGGGGGATTCGGGCCAGCAAGGGAACGTGGAGAGGGCCGTCGCGATCGGCACCGGATCTTGTGGGACGGTTCAAGGTGAGGTCGTGACGGCGTGTGCCTGAGCCCCTGCGGTCAGGCTGATCAGCGGGCGACAGGAGACCTCGGGATCGGTGAAAAATTCTGGCGCAAAATCTTTCTTCTCAT